>JAFVQX010000045.1 GCA_017504585.1 Lentisphaeria bacterium | reverse complement strand
TTTATTTTATATAAAAGAGATACAACGTTTTACCCGCAATAATTTTTATTATTGCTGTATAAATTCAAGATTGCTGATTTTTTCGACAGCAAATAAAAATTTATACAAAAAAACAGGGGATTTGCAACCTTTTATGAGGTTTTGCAACAGCCCCCTTTTCCCCACGCCCCATTTTCCAAAAACTTTCGCCGGGATTACTTTTATTACGTGTAATAAAAGTAATCCCAATTTGCTTTATATAAGAGGAATACGATGTTTTATCTGTGATAGATTTTTACTGCTGTTATATGAATTCAAGTTTACTGTTTACCAACCAATATTATCTGCCATCGTCGAAAATAGAACTTTTGAATTTTCTTAACAGAATATTTTATTTTTCAAGAACTTAAACATATAACACAATATCCTGGAAGTACATTTCACCGGACGATATAAAAATGCCTTAAACAGATTGAAGTGCTTTTTTTATTTTGCAAAGAACAATTTTTCAAATTGCAGTTGAAATGTTCTAATCCGATGCTATTATTAATAACAAAGCAAATTTGTGATATCGCCTGACATACGGCAAGAAAAATTAAAAAATATAAAATTGCAAATGTGTAAAGTATCAGTAATAACAGCTTCATACAACTACGCAAATTATATCAGTGAAGCTATTGAATCAGTCATTGCACAAGATTTTTCTGATTGGGAAATGATCATTGTAGATGATGGATCACAGGACGATTCCAGAGAAGTAATACAAAAATATGTGGATCAAGACAGTAGAATAAAACTTTATGCGCATGAAAATTTTCAAAATAAAGGATTGCGTGAAACATTAAAAACAGCTATTGCCCATGCATCCGGTAAGTATATTGCATTTCTTGAAAGCGATGACCGGTGGGACCCGAAAAATCTCGCCATAAAGGTTAATGCTTTAGAGCAACATCCACAAGCAGCGCTGGTAGATGATGCTGTTGAACTTTTTGGCAATACTGATTTATTTGCCCGTTATGAACAATATTGGCAGCTTCGTAATAAACTGTTGAGTAAAAAGTCTTTTCCCGCTAATATTTACAAAGAACTTTTCACCGAAAATATTATACCAACTTTTTCTTGTGTGATTTGTCGAACCAATGTTCTGAAAGGATGCTCTTTCGATTACATCTATCCGGCTCACCTTGATCGTTCACTGTGGTTGCAAATCTGTAAAAACAACCTGTTTTATCATATCGATCTGCCATTGACTTTTTGGCGGATACATGACTCAAGCTACATATCACTCGAAAGTAAAAAATATCGCAAAAATCTTATTTTCAAAATATACATGTTGTTGAAACCGTGTTACCAGGGGGGCTTTCTCAATCCATTGCTTCATACAGCTGTAATACGATTTGTTGCTGTAAATTTACTCCGCAGCATAAAAAATCGTTTTACTAAACCGAAAAACTAGTTGCCAACAATAAAATTTGCGTAATTGTTTTCGTTGGCAACCAGACTCAACTCCATGCGGTATGGCAGGGTGTGGCTGAAAAACTTTGTCCGCAGTGCCTCGTAAAAAGTTCCGCTCCTTTGCACATTATAGAAGCTGTCCACAAAAACATATTTTTTGCGGGCTTTGATTGCCAGAAGTATGCAATCTTCCCAATTCGTTGCCCCTACTCCAAAGCATTGGATCGCTTTTTCTGCCGAGATTTTCCGCAGCTGCCGGAGAGTTTTCCACCGGCAGGGCAGATGTTTGTAACTGCTTGCACGCTTAAAGTCTATACCGATAAACTCATCAAAGATACCGCTGGATTGGGCAAGGCACTCTATCCGGTGATCGCTTACCAGTATCAAAGGCAGGCCGCACTCGTTTTTCAACCGCTGAAAAAAGGGCAGACTCAAAGTAAAATCCCCCAAGTGGGAGTTCTGAATGACCACCATTTTGGAGCAAGGATTTTCCGCTCCACGGAAAAACAGAACCTTACAGAAAATCAGTTCTGCAGTTTCCACGGTGCGGCGGCACGCTCTTTTGATTTTACGCAAACAATTTTTCAACATACATATCTCTTTTTTCTGTGTTAATATAACTGTTTACAGCGTAAATGCAATTCATATTTGCATTTATGTGCCGCAACTGCTTAATTTTGTTGCAAAAAAGCAGTTTTTAACTTGAAAAATCCGGTTTTTGAGCTATTTTATATGATGTATGGTATGTCGGACTTGTCCGATAATTTTTTAATTGTTTTATAACAGGAGTCGATTTATTATGGTCAACTACAAGGATCTCGGCTTGGTCAACACCCGCGAGCTTTTTGCCAAAGCCGTCAAGGGTGGCTATGCCATCCCCGCCTACAACTTCAACAACATGGAACAGCTCCAGGCCATCATTCAGGCTTGCGTGGAAACTGAATCCCCGCTGATTCTTCAGGTTTCCAAGGGCGCCCGTCAGTATGCCAACCAGACTCTGCTGCGCTACATGGCACAGGGTGCTGTGGAATACGCCAAAGAAATCAACAACGGCAAAGCTATTCCGATCGTGCTGCACCTTGACCATGGTCCGGACTTTGAAACCTGCAAAAGCTGCATCGACTATGGTTTCAGCTCGGTGATGATCGACGGTTCTCACCTCTCCTTTGAAGAAAACATTGCCGTGACCAAGAAGGTCGTGGAATATGCTCACGCTCACGATGTGACCGTGGAAGGCGAACTGGGTGTTCTCGCCGGTATCGAAGACGATGTCAAGGCTGAAAAGCACACCTACACCGAACCCGATGAAGTGGAAGCCTTCGTCAAGGCTACCGGCGTTGACTCTCTTGCCATCGCCATCGGTACTTCTCATGGTGCTTACAAATTCAAGCCCGGCGATGATCCCAAAATCCGTTTGGACATCCTTGCTGAAATCGAAAAACGTATCCCCGGTTTCCCCATCGTTCTGCACGGTTCCTCCAGCGTTCCGCAGGATCTCGTTAAGATCATCAACGAAAACGGCGGCAAACTCAAGGATGCCATCGGTATCGGCGAAGATCAGCTCCGCGAAGCTGCCAAGAGCGCTGTCTGCAAAATCAACATCGACTCCGACGGCCGTCTGGCTATGACCGCTGCCATCCGCAAGGTCTTCAACGACAAGCCCGAAGAATTTGACCCCCGCAAGTATCTCGGCCCCGCCCGTGATTCCTTGAAGGCTCTCTACATCCGCAAGAACAAGGAAGTTCTCGGCTCCGCCGGTCACGCCTTTGATGCGTAATTAGAGTTTGGCTCTGAATTAAAAAAGCTCCGCAAGAATTTGCGGAGCTTTTTTTGTTGCTTTGACAACCATAAAAGTTGCTGTGGAAGTTCCGGATAAGAGAAAAAATTTTTGCCGGATCGGGTCTATTTCCCCATCTCAAGTACCGCCCTTTATCAGAACCTGAAATTTACAGCAACGGTTTTCAGCGGACAGGCTTTTTGTAGTACATGACGATTTCGCCCTCTTTGCAAAGGCGGAAAGTTTCCCGCGCGACCTTTTCGATGGCGGCCGGATCGCGCTGCAGAGCGGCAACCGATTTCTGCAAAGCATCCCGTTCGGCACGCTTACGGTCAGCCTCCGCCCGGGTTATCCGGTAGAATTCCTTCTGGCGCTCATATTGCACCCTTGCCGGATAGATCATGGCGGCGCTTGCCATTAAAAGCACCACAAAACCCACGATCCCCAACCAGGTCCAAATCCCTGAAATTGTTTGATTATTTGCCATCAGAACTCCATTTGTAAAACTTACTTACTATACACCAAAGGTGCAATATGTCAAGTTTTGCACAATTTTTTTACATCAGCGGGTCAAACGCATGACCAATTCGCCGTCGATCAGCTTGCCGTTAAGCTTGCTGGCACGGTAGTTGCGCTGATGATCGGCAATAAAAAACGCTTCGGCGCTGTTATACAATACCTTTATATTTACCATATTTCCGGCGACAGCATCCGACGGCAGTTTAACGGTGATCTTCTTGAATTCCGGCGAATTGAATTTGCTGGAGATTTGCACGCCGCACACCTCCAAAAGCAAGATCCCGGCATGCGCCGACTGCACCGAAAACTCAAATTCCGCACCAGCCGTGCTCCGGGAAGCCGGCGGCGGGAACTCCACACTCAAAACACTGTTCTGCAAAGCCTCCACCGGACGCCACGCGCCAAAAGTCATCGGGCCGTGGTAAAATTGCACACATCTGCCATCCGGCAAACTCAATCGGGTGCCTTGCGGCCGGACTGTACGCAAAACCCGGCATTCCAGACTCTGCCGGTAAAACTCATAAGCTCCAACACTTATAAATATGCCGCATGCCAGAGTAAGTACTCCGTAACTGCGGATAAATTTCCACTCATCGCGTCGGGAACGGCGCACTATTTCGGATGCAAACAGTCCACCGAAAATCGCAACTTCCGGCAATATCGGTGCCCGGAAGCGGGCAAGATTATAGAATGCCGCCGTAGCCCCCCAGTAAAATATTACAATTATATAAAGTGCCAGATAGGGAGCTTTGTGCATTTTCCTGACCATCAGCAGCATACCGGCTATTCCCAATGCCAGCAATATACCCGGCGGAATGGTCAATTCAAGTATTTTTGAAGCACTCCCCTCCCCGGCCAGCGATACATTGTTAGGTATTTCCCGGGCATCCCAGAACAAAAGCAGTTTCCGGAAAGTCAGCTCCAGATAAGCTGCCGGTTCTTGAGCAAGGTAGTTCAAAATCTTTTTCCAGACCGGCACCGTTTGACAATCGCTCATCCATATATGGTATGCTTGCGGATATTCCATTGGGCCGGCGGGCAATCCCGGTTCCCGCCCGCCGGGTGGAGCTTCGGGGGTATTGCCCAAAGCCAAAACTGCATCGGCAGCGGTGGAGGGGCCGCTCAACCGCCCCAGTTTTACAGAGTTGTAAATAATAAAAGGCGACTCCACAACAAGAAAAACACTGCCGCACAAAAGCACGCTCAAAACGGCTTTTTTCATCGCAAAGCGTTTATAATACATTATAAAGAGAGCAATACAAAGCGGCACAAATAAAAGTATGATATTGCCCCGGGTAAGGTTGCCGATCGCCGCAAAAAGTGCAAATCCAACACAATGGCGGTATTTGCCGCTTTGAAACGCCCGGATGGCAAAGTAGCTCATCACCGCCAGATTAAAGGTCTGCAAAGTGGCGATCTGATGAAATGGTGTGTAAAAAATCAGTATGGTGCAAAGTGCCGTCAAATATGCCGCAATGCTCCCGGCGATTTTTCCGCCCGCTCTGGCGCCGCTCAATCCGGCAGTCATTGCAGTTACCGCACCCAGCACCGCCTGAATGATCACCACGCCCCAGACCGAAGCCCCCGAAAGCCAGCGGCAAACAGGTAAAAATACCGAATAATAAAATGGTTGATAATAGAATGGTCCGCTGAATTTGCCGGTGGCGATCTCTTCAGCCAAAACCATGTAAGTCCGCAAATCAGTAGCTTGCGGGGGCGAAAAAATGCTGTAAGCAAATCCGCTGCGGCTGATTTCCCAGGCTGCGATCAACCGCCACACCAGAGTCAGCAATCCGGCTCCCCACAAGACAAAATACCAAGACCGCCGGAAGCTGGCAGACTTTTTTTCCACAACCGGCGGTCTTTTTTTCATAGAAAAATACCTCTGAACCGTCAGACGGTCAACAGTTCTTTTTCTTTGTCGGCAACGACTTTGTCGATATCGGCAATGTGCTTATCAGTAGCTTTCTGGATATCGTCCAGCAGCTTCTTGAGTTCGTCTTCGGTCAGCTCACCGTCTTTCTGATACTTTTTAGCGGCTTCGTTGCCGTCACGGCGGGCGTTACGCACAGCGACTTTGGCTTCTTCGCTGCGGGCCTTGACCTGTTTGACCAGAGTCTTGCGGCGGTCTTCGGAAAGTTCGGGTATGGGCAGACGGATCAAACGGCCGTCGCTGTTGGGCATGATCCCCAGATTGGAAGCCTTGATCGCCTTTTCGATAGCCTGCACAGCGGAGGCATCCCAGGGCTGAATAGTCAGCAAGCGGGGTTCGGGGGCGTTGATCTGCGCCATATCCCGCAAACGGGTCTGGGTGCCGTAATATTCGACCATCATATTTTCCACCAGCGAGGGGGAAGCTTTGCCGGTGCGGATGGCACCCAGGTCGTTACGCATGCTGCTTTCGGACTTTTCCATCTTTTCTTCAAGATCCATCAATACCATATCGGCTATTTCTGACATGATTTTTCTCCATTTTTAGGGTTAAAAACATAAAAAACTGTTGTCATATTGCAAAATGTACCGCATTTTGCACAAAATGCAAGTAGATTGTGCCCTTTGGGCTTGAAAAATTTCACTTTTGGCGCTATTTTATATAGAAGCACTGTATTTTTTGAAACCAAAACTTTAACAAAAAGAGGTTTTTATGTCCGGACACAGTAAATGGGCAAACATCAAACACAAGAAAGATGCCGCCGATAAAGCCAGAGGCCGTATCTTCTCCCGACTTGGTAAAGAAATCATGGTAGCCGCCAAAATGGGCGGCGGCGACGTGGATACCAACCCCCGTCTGCGTTCCGGCATTGCCGCGGCCAAAGCCGCCAACATGCCGAATGCCAACATCGATCGCGCCATCAAAAAAGGTTTGGGCGAACTCGGCGATGTAACCTTTGAAGAAATCCAGTACGAAGGCTACGCTGCCGGTGGTGTGGCGCTGCTGATCGACTGCCTGACCGATAACCGCAACCGTTCCGCCAGCGAAGTCAGAACCACGCTTGACCGTAACAACGGCAACCTGGCAAGCAGCGGCTCGGTGGCATACATGTTCAAACGTCAGAGCCACTTTGTCATCGAAGGCGAAAATGCCGACGAAGATAAACTTATGGATATCGTGCTGGATGCCGGTGCCGAAGATTTGATCGTGGAAGACGGCGTTGCCGAAATCTGGGGCGACCCCGCTGCTTTTGAAGATATCGCCAATGCTCTGGAAGGTGCCGGTATCACCGCCAGCGAAGCTGCTGTGACCCGCCGTCCGGACAACACCGTAAACATTACCGACGTGCATACAGCCGAACAGATCCTCAAACTGGTTGATAAACTTGAAGATCTGGACGACGTGCAGGAAGTTACCGGCAACTATGAGATCGACGATTCCATCGCCGATCAGGTCAGTATCTGATAAAACGAACTTATTCGTTAAAATATAAACCAACACGTTCAACAAATAAGGAGATAGGAACGATGTCTGCAATCTATGATATCCATGCCCGCGAAATCCTCGATTCCCGCGGCAACCCCACCCTCGAAGTCGAAGTCGTACTCGAAAGCGGCATCAAAGGCCGCGCTGCCGTACCCTCCGGCGCCTCCACCGGCGAAAACGAAGCTCTGGAACTGCGTGACGACGATAAGTCCCGCTACCTGGGCAAAGGCGTTATGACCGCGGTCAAAAACGTCAACGAAAAGATCTTCCCGGAACTGGAAGGTATGGACGTACTCGATCAGGTCGAAATCGACAAGACCATGATCGAACTCGACGGCACCAAAACCAAGAGCAATCTGGGTGCCAATGCTCTGCTGGGTGTTTCTCTGGCTTGCGCTCACGCCGCTGCCAACTATCTGGATCTGCCTTTGTTCCGCTACATCGGCGGCGTCAACGGCAAAGTTCTGCCGGTGCCCATGATGAACATCATCAACGGCGGTTCCCACTCCGATGCTCCCATCAGCTTCCAGGAATTCATGATCCGTCCCGTGGGTGCTTGCTGCTTCCGCGAAGGTCTGCGCATGGGTGCTGAAGTCTTCCACGCCCTCAAGAAGATCATCAAGAACAAGGGTCTTTCCACCGCAGTCGGTGACGAAGGCGGTTTTGCTCCCAACTTCGCCGGCGGTATCGAAGAAGCTCTTGCCAGCATCATCGACGCCATCAAGGCTGCCGGTTATGAACCCGGCAAAGATGTCATGATCGGTTTGGACTGCGCCTCCAGCGAATTCTACGCCGACGGCGTCTACGATTACACCAAGTTCGAAGGCGCCAACGCTGCCAAGCGCAACGCCGCCGAACAGGTTGCCTATCTTGCAGATCTGGTCAGCAAATACCCCATCGACAGCATCGAAGACGGTATGGCCGAATCCGACTGGGAAGGCTGGAAACTTTTGACCGACACCATCGGCGACAAATGCCAGCTGGTTGGTGACGACCTTTTCGTGACCAACGTCGAATACCTCTCCAAAGGTATCGCAATGGGCGCCGGCAACAGCATCCTGATCAAGGTCAACCAGATCGGTACTTTGACCGAAACTCTGGACGCTATCGAAATGGCTCACAAAGCCGGTTACACCGCCGTGGTCAGCCATCGCTCCGGCGAAACCGAAGATACCACCATTGCTGACATCGCCGTTGCCACCAACGCCGGTCAGATCAAAACTGGTTCTTTGAGCCGTACCGACCGTATCGCCAAATACAACCAGCTGCTCCGCATCGAAGAAATGCTCGGCAGCGTTGCCCGCTACGGCAAATAATCAGCTGAAAAGCTCGATTAAAAATAAAAAAATCCGCTGGAAATCCAGCGGATTTTTTTTGTAAAGTAAGGAGGAATCCACTATGAATCAGGAACTGATTTCTGCTATTGTAGAAGAAGTCATTAAACAGCTGGTTAGCACCGGTCATGTAGTGCTTCCCTCCTCTCCCGACAAT
>JAFVQX010000044.1 GCA_017504585.1 Lentisphaeria bacterium | reverse complement strand
CCGCCGGAGCCGATGCAGTATATGCCGGATTACCCCGCTTCAACGCCCGTGAACGGGGCGAAAATTTTACGGTCGAAAATATGCGTCAGGCGATCGCCTATGCCCATAAACTGCACAAAAAAGTTTACATTACGCTCAATACCCTGATCAAAGAAGATGAATTGCCAGATCTGGCAGAATATGTTTCGCAAATTGCCGATATGGCACCCGATGCGGTGATCGTGCAGGATCTGGGTGTATTGCGGATGCTGCGGGAGTTTTTCCCCTCACTGACTATTCACGCTTCCACTCAAATGGGCATACATAATTCAGCCGGGGTGGAAATGGCTGCCGCTATGGGAGTCAAACGGGTGATTCTGGAACGCCAGAAGACTCTGGAAGAATTGAGTGCTTTGCGCAGCAAGTGCGATATGGAAATTGAAATTTTCTGCCACGGCGCACTCTGTTGCAGTTTATCCGGATCCTGTCTTTTCAGCAACTATCTGGGCGGAGCCAGCGGCAACCGGGGCAAATGCAAACAGCCCTGCCGCCGGAGATTTTTTTCCAAAGAAGGCAACGGATTTTTCTTTTCCACAGCTGACCTGGCAACGTTGGAAATGATCCCGAAATTCCGGGAACTGGGCATAACGTCGCTTAAAATCGAAGGCCGTCTGAAACAGCCCGATTATGTTTTCAATGCAGTAAAAGCCTACCGCACCGTACTGGATGCCCCCGAAGTTACGCCCGCTTTGATCGGTGAAGCGCGGCAAATCCTTTCCGCCACTTGCGGCCGCCGTTGGAGCGATGGCTTTTTCAGCGAAAAATCTATGCAGAATCTGGTGCGCTTTGATGCGCTGGGTGCCTCCGGCACTCTGATCGGCAAAGTTACTGCCGTGGGCGAAAGCGGCTTCAACGCCCAGCTCAAACAGCGTTTGCATATCGGCGACCGACTGCGGGTACAGCCCCAGAGCGGCGACGAAGGCACCGCCTTTACTTTGACCAAACTTTTTATTGACCGCAAGATCGTTTCGGTAGCCCGTCCCGGCGATACAGTATATATCCCTTGCGACAAACCCGTACCAATGAATGGTTTGCTCTATAAAACCGGGGTGTCGCACAATGTGGACCTGAAAGTGCTGCACAGCACCCGGGTACGCGAAGTGCTGGATCTTGCCATCCGTCTGACTCCCGGTAAATTGATGGTCAACATTCTCAACAGCGATCAGCTCAACAGTTGGGAATATGCTGAAAACTGGCAGATCGCAGGCAAACACCCCACCGGCGCCGATGCCATCAATGCCGCATTTGCGTCCGGCACCGAAGAGTTTGAGTTCAATATTCAAAGTACCATTCTGGATGAAGATGCTAAAAACCTCTTTATTCCGGCAAGTGTACTGAAAAAAGTACGCCGTTCCTTTGATGGAGCATTATCCGAAATGAGTCTGCCTGGCTTGCGCAAACCCGGAGCAGAAGGCTTGATGAAGTTTTTCAGCTATTATCAGGCGCAAAGCATCTATCCGGTCAGCAAAGAACGGATGCGCGAAACCGTGGCAATGCGTCCCCACGGCGCTTCTGCCGGTAACCCCAATGCGTGGAAAGCGGTCAGCGTGCTGGATATAAATAACGCCACCGATGAAGCGATCCTGCCGGATTTCTGTCCCGAAGGCAAACTGGACAGTTTGAAACGCGCCATTGACCGGGCTTATGCCGCCGGTATCCGCCGTTTCCGGGTGGCAAGTCTGTTTGAATTTGCCCTGCTGGCAGATTATGAAAATATTGTGATAACCACCACTTATCCCTTACCGGTAAGCAATTCACTGGCGATTGCAGAACTTGCCGAACTCGGCGCCAACCGTGTGCAGGCCGCTTTGGAACTGGAAAAATCCGCCATTGAAGCCCTGCGCAGTCATTCGCCGCTGGAAGTTGAAGTTTACCGCTATGGCCGCCCTGCCCTGCTGACCACCCGCGCCAAACTGCCGGCAGAAGGTTTTATTGAAGACAACCGCGCCAATGCCTTTTCCATCCGTTCGGATAAACGGCAGGGGTTGTTCCGTCTTTACGCCAAATCAGCGTTGAGTATTCCGCACGTTGCGGGAACATCAGATTATTACGATCTTACGCAGGCGCGCTGGAATGAACCGGAAACCAATACATTCAACTTTGAAGGCAGTTGGCTTTAATAATAAAAACACTGATATACGATAGCCACACGGTCATATTTATTAGCAAAAATTGAAAATTCAGTAAAAAAAACGAAAAAACCTTACAAAAAAATTTGCATTTACTCAAAAACAGAGTAAATTAATAGCATACTGAAAATGATCAGTACGATAAAATCGGGCGTATAGCTCAGTTGGTTAGAGCGCTACGTTGACATCGTAGAGGTCGTAGATTCGAGTTCTACTACGCCCACCAGGCTTCACAAAGGCAACCAAATTTCTTTGGTTGCCTTTTTTACGCACGGGCAAGCCATCGGCGAAGACCGGAGCGGAAATTGGCGACAGCCAAAGTGAAGCCTGCCACGGCGTAGAGTTGCGCAGCAACCCGAAGCCGGGCTGTACGTGCAAGATACTCAGAATGAGTTGCGCAGCAACCCGAAGCCGGGCTGTACGTGCAAGATACTCAGAATGAGTTGCGCAGCAACCCGAAGCCGGGCTGAACGGGCAAGGAATG
>JAFVQX010000043.1 GCA_017504585.1 Lentisphaeria bacterium | reverse complement strand
GCCAGAGAACAAACCCGGAATGCTCAAAATAAAAATAAACAAAATCAGCAAAATCAACAGCAAGATAAACAACAGCAAAACACACAAAATCAGCAAAATCAACAGCAAGATAAACAACAGCAAAATCAGCAGCAGGGCAATCAGGCCGCACAAAATAAGCAAGCTGCTCAAGATGCTCTGAAAGCCGCGCAAAAAGCGGTCGGGGAGTATCAGAAAGCCGCCCAAAATATGAACCAGAAAGAGCTTGCCAAACAAGCCGAACAAGCCGCAGAACTGCTGAAAAATGCCGAAAAGCTCCAGCAGCAGAACGATGCCGATGGTGCGCAGAAAGATATTGATAAAGCTGTCGAAGCTCTGGGACGCGACGAAGGCAAACCGGGTGAAAAATCTCGTAAAGAAGATAACTCCAATGCCTCCGGTCCGCAAGAAAATCCAGCGCAAAAAGCCCAAGCCGCCGCTGCCGAGCAGAGCGATAATAAAATGGATGCCAAGCAGACCGATGCCTTGCTTGACTCCATGAGTCAGGACGAAAAACTTTTGCGCGATGCCATAAAATCAAATCGAAACCGCCGCATTGCTCCGGTGGAAAAAGATTGGTAACAGAGGTCGATTACGATTATGAAAAAATATTTTTTGAGCTGTTTTTGCTGTATATGCCTGGTGTTCAGTTTGTCAGCGGCAGAGAATTTTCAGGCGGTTTTGGAACCTTCTACTGTTCTGGAGGGCGAACCCTTTGTTCTGCACTTGATCAACCACGGCAGTGAACAGCCGCAACTGGTGAAAATGCCGGAAAACTTTGTCTATCAGGGCAGCAGTCAATCCACCCGGATCGTTAATGGCGATCAAACCGTTTCCACCGGCTACCGGTTTATTGCTCCGGCGCCCGGAGAGTACAAGATCGCTCCGCTGCCGGTCAATTTGGGCAAAAAATCGCTCTATACGCCAAATCTCACTCTGAAAGTGGTAAAAGACAGTCAGGCAAATATCGGGCTTGATGATGTTTTTGCCCGGGGAGTTTTTGCCGATAAGCGCAATGTTTACTATGTGGGCGAGGAGATACCACTTTCGGTAAACTTGTATTATCCGCAGAAACTGCGCATCGAGCTTTCGGCTTATCCGGTGTTGGATATCGGCAAATCGGTTTTCCGGGATTTCCGCAATGTCAATCAGGAAAATCCCGCCTTTGGCCGGGTGCAGACCAAGCGCGATGTAATGGGAGATAAACTCTTTAATACCATAATTTTTCCTACCGCTTTCCGCCCGCTGGCTCCGGGCAAACTGGTGATCAAAGGCAGTTTGGTATGCAATATACTTATCCCGGAAAAACGGCGCAGCTCTGATCCGTTTGATGACTTTTTCGGCGGCGGAACCACCTATCGCCGGATCGGGCGAAAACTTATGATAACTTTGCCCGAGATCACGGTCAAACCCTTGCCGGAAGCTCCCCCATCGGGATTTTTTCTGGGGCTGACCGGCGACTTTACCGGCAAAGCTGCGCTTTCGCAAAATAGTGTGAACGCTTTGGAGCCTATAAGTTTGGATTTGACTTTGCAAGCGCTTAATGGCGCGTCTTTTGAAACCTTGCAGACTCCGCAGATCTCTCTGCCCGACTGCCGGGTCTATCCCGGAGAAGTCCGTACCGGTAACGGCGGTTGTGTTATAAGTTATGCGGTAGTGCCGCTTAAAGCGGGCAATATCGATATTGATGAAAAATTTTATTTCTTCGAGCCCCGCAGCGGAAAATATCAGTGTATTGCTATCGATCAGCTGCTTAAAGTCAATCCGCCGGTGGGCAAAAGCGTAATCACCGCCACTCCGGCTGCCGCTGCAGAGCGTCAGGAAAAAGCAACTGGAGCTGTTGATACTTCAGCAGAAAACATTCCGCGCACTACCTTGCTTTATTGCAAAAAATCTCCCAGCAGTACACTGTATTTGTTTTATAAACGCAACCAGGCATGGGCGGCATTGCTGCTGTTTATTGCCGGTCCGGCGATCTTTCTGCTGTTTTACATGCTGGGTAAATATCGCGCCGGTTCCGCTGCCGACCTTGATGCTCTGCGGCGGGAACGGGCAGGGCAGCAGCGGACTCTGCTGGCAGAAAAGATCCGGAAAACCCCCGATGGCGAATTGCCCCAGCTGGTGACCGGCGAAGTGGCAAACTTTTTCTGCGACCGCTGGAAACTCCCGGCAGGGGCGACGATCGAAGATATTGCTCAACATGCCGAAAACAAGCTGCTTGCCGAAGTTTTGCGCGAGTGCGCCAATATAAGTTATCTGCCGCCGGCAATGGCAAAAACCGCTCTGACCGATCCGGAAAAGATCCGGAAAACGATTTTGACGGCGCTGAAAACTCTGGTGTTGTTTTTGAGTTTTTCGCTGCTTTTGCCGGTTTCGGCGGCGGTTGACAAAGATACTCCGGCAAGCTGGCACGATGCTCTGAAAGCCTACGATCAGGGCAAATACGCTGCTGCCAAGCGTTATTTTGAAAAATACGATCAGGAAAATCCCGCCGACCCCAATGTTTATTACAATTTAGGTTGTATTGCCGAAGCCAACAATGAGCCGGAAATGGCACTCTATTATCTGGAAAGCGCTGGCTTGCTCGATCCTTTGGACAGTGCGGCATATCAAAATCGCAACGTTATGCGCGGCAAGTTCTTTCTGCCCATGACCGATGCGGCATCATCGCCACGGGAGCTTTTGACGGCGTTGCGCGACCGTCTGCACCCCAAGGATTTTCTGGTAATTGCCGGACTTTGCTGGTTTGCATTTTTTATCTTGCTTATATGGCGCAAGAAACTGCCTGATACTGTATTGTGGAGCGTTGGTTCCGGGCTTGTTGCCGGAGTATTGCTGGCTTTGATACTGTTGTTCAGCCAATACCACACCACTTACCGGGCGGGACAGGCGCTGGTGGTGGCAAAAAATGCGGAAGTTTTCAGTTTCCCCGGCAAACACAACGGCAAAAAAGTCGGTGCGCTGCCGGGCGGTACACCAGTGGAGATAGTCGATGCCGAAAGCGATTACTCGCTGGTGGATTCCGGCAAACTTACCGGCTGGGTGGCCAATAAAAATATCCGCAAGCTGCCGGTGCGCTGATCAGATGAGTTTTTCGTTTCGCAAATAACCGACGATCCGGCTTGACAGTTTTGGCAGCCATTTTTGTGGTAATGCACCCACTCCCGGCGGTATTCATCGGCTTAAGTTTGCGCAAATTCGCCCAGCTCGTTGATGCGGAATGGCATTACTTTTTGCAGAAAATTCCGGTCCATAGAGTTAAATAAAAAACACCCGCAGAACTTTACAGTTTTGCGGGTGTTGAGTTTACTCTATTGAGCTGACCGGTCAGATCATGCCTTCCCAGAGTTCGGCATCTTCCAACTTGGCTTTGACCACGTTGACAAATGCTGCTGCCATGCTGCCATCGATGACCCGATGGTCGGCGGACAGAGTGATCTTCATCATGTTGCGGACAACGATCTCGCCGTCACGCACCACCGCGGTGGGCACGCCGCTGGCTACTGCCAGAATCGCGCTTTCGCCGGGGTTGATGATCGCACCGAAACTTTCCACATTCATCATACCCATATTGGATACGGTGAAGGTGCCGCCCTGCATATCGGAGGGCGAAAGTTTGCCGGCACGGGCCTTTTCTGCCAGAATACCGGATTCTTCCTGGATCTCATCCAGACCCATCTTATCGGTATCGCGCAGCACCGGCACCACCAGACCGTTGTCGATGGAAACCGCCATACCAACGTTGATGTGGGGCTTTTTGGTAACAGTGTTGCCGTCGCAAACGCTGTTGACCAGCGGGAATTCCTTGAGCGCCAGAGCCACGGCTTTGAGCACGAACACGTTCACGCTCAAATTGATGCCGTCAGCTTTAAGCTGCTTGCGGAATGCCATGATGTTGTCCATTTCCACTGCCACAGTAACGTAGAAGTGGGGAATGGTCTGCTTGCTCTGGCTCAAACGCTGGGCAATGACCTTGCGCATGGTGGTCATGGGCTGGGGACGCGAATCGATCGCTACTTTGACGTCGGCAAGAGTGATTCTGCCATTGTCGCCGGTGCCTTCGATTTCCAACAGTTCCAGACCTTCGGCCTTGGCCATATTGAATGCTACCGGAGTGATCTTGCGATCGTTGTAACCGGTAACTTCCAGATAGTTCTTCACGTCTTTTTCGGTCACACGACCGTTGCCGCCGGTACCATTGACCTTTTTAAGATCAATAAGGTAATCTTTGGCAAATTTTTTGGCACGGGGCGAAGCCTTCAGCTTGCCGGCCTTGGCAGGCGCGGGAGCCGGAGCTGCCTTGGGCGCCGGAGCTGCCGCCGGGGCAGGAGCCGGAGCCGCTGCTGCCGGAGCTGCTTTAGGTGCCGGTGCCGCTGCCGGAGCAGGAGCTGCCGCAGGAGCCGGAGCGGGGGCAGCTGCCGGAGCCGCTTCCAGCATTTCAGCCGGAACAGCTTCGCCGGCTTCGCCGATGATCGCACCGGTGGTCATGACCGGAACTTCTTTACCGGCGGGTACCAGAATCTTCAGGATGGTACCTTCGAACTGGGATTCGACTTCCAAAACGGCTTTGTCGGTTTCCACTTCAAAGATCACGTCACCTTTCTTGATGGTATCGCCTTCTTTAACTTTCCAATTATCAATGACCACAGTCTCTTCGGACTGTCCGAGTTTCGGAATCGGAATTTTTGTTGCCATAGTAACTTCTCCTGATCAAATTACAGGGTGGCTTTGACGGCGTTGGCAATGTCATCGGCGGTGGGCAGGAAGACCTTTTCCAGCGTGATGGCCTGCGGAGCAATACCGTTCTTGGCACCGACTTTGAGTACCGGAGCATCCAGATCGTCAAAGCAGTTGGCAACCACCTGCGAAACGACTTCACCGGTGAAGCTGCCGATATCTACGCACTGGCTGACCACAACGCAGCGGCCGGTCTTACGCACAGAAGCAAAGACGGTTTCCCAGTCGAAGGGCACCAGAGTACGCACGTCGATAACTTCCACATTCACGCCTTCGGCAGCCAGTTTGTCGGCGGCCTTCTGGGCATCGCTGACAGCCGGACCCCAGCAGACGATGGTGGCATCATCACCGGCACGGACGATGTTGGCTTCGCCGAACGGAATGAGGTATTCTTCCTGCGGAACCACGCCCTTGACATTGTAGAGCAGCTGACCTTCAACAAACACCACCGGGTTGTTGGTACGGATAGCGGTTTTGATCATACCCTTGGCATCATAAGGATTGGAGGGATATGCCACATAGGTACCCGGGATGTGGGCAAACATGCTTTCCAGACTCTGGGAGTGCTGACCGCCGTAACCCTTACCGCCACCGACGCTGCAGCGGACAACGATCGGTACTTCGGTGGAAGCACCGGTCATGTAGTGCCACTTGCCAGCCTGGTTGGCGATCTGGTCGGAAGCCATCAGAGCAAAGTCCATATACATAAGTTCGGCAACCGGACGGTAGCCGGTCATAGCCATACCAACGGCAGCACCGCAGATACATGCTTCGGAGATCGGGGTGTTGAAAACGCGGTCACGACCGAAGCTTTCCAGCAAGCCCTTGGAGAGTTTGAACGCCCCGCCGTAATCGGCAACGTCTTCACCAAACAGCACCACGCGCTTGTCGCGCATCATTTCTTCCATCAAACCTTCTTTGATGGCGTCGCGGTAGTTCACGCGGCCTTCGGCATCGCGCTTGACCACCGGAAGCGGTTCGTCGATGGTGACATCGCTGTACTGGGCAGGAACTTCGTCGCAAACAGTATCAGTATACATGTGTTTGATAACATCGGCCGGATCCGGATCGGCGGCATCAGCAGCACGACGGGCAGCGCGGGCGTTGCGGTCGGCAACTTTCTTTTCGATGGCAGCGAGTTCTTTTTCGCTGGCGATCTTGCCGGCAAGGATTTCGGCGCGGAAGCAGGGAACCGGGTCGACTTCCTGCCAACGGGCTTCTTCTTCGCGGGTACGGTATTCGTTACGGGGGTCAGACAAGCTGTGACCATAGTAGCGGTAGCTGTCGAGTTCCAGCAGCACCGGACCTTCGCCCTTGGCGATGATCGCTTTGGCGCGGGTGATGGCGTCGCGGACAGCCATGGGGTCCATACCGTTGATGACTACGGCGTGCATGTTGTCGTTGTCAAAACCGGCGGCACGACGGGCAAGATGATCCAAACCGTTGACTTCGCCGTCAGCACGGCCGGTCATACCAAAGTGGTTGTTGACGATGATGAAGATCAGGGGCAGACCGAACTTGGTCTTGGCGAGAGGCCCGTTGAACTGATCCTGGGCAGCCCAGTTCAGAGCTTCCAGCACCACACCGTTGGCGTAAGCACCGTCACCGGCGAAGGTGGCGACTACACGACCCTGATACGCAGGATCGATACGGCAGGTCATAGCCGCACCGGTAGCGATCGGAACACCGCCGCCGACGATGGCGTTTGCGCCCAGGTGACCCACGCGGAAGTCAGCAATGTGCATACCGCCGCCACGGCCTTTGCCGTAACCGTCTTCTTTACCGAAAAGTTCGGCGATGGTACGGAAAACATGGTCTTCCATAACTGCGTCGCGGAGTTCTTCACCCTTGAGGGAGGCGTATTCCGGGCAGCGGGCACGCATATCTTCTTCGCTCATGCGTTTGATGGCGTGGAAACCCTTGGCGATACTGTCGCCGTGGCCGCGGTGGGTGGAGGTAATGAAGTCAGTGATGTTCAGGACACTGCAAACACCCGCAGCGGTAGCTTCCTGACCGATGGAGAGGTGAGTCGGGCCGCGATAGTCATAGTCGCTGATGATTTCATAAGCACCGGTACGGCACTTGAGGATCATTTCTTCAAATTCGCGGATAGTCAGCATGGATTCGTAGATTTCCAGGACTTCGGCTTTGGTGATCTTCTTCGCTTTGTATTCAGCGGCAACGCTGGAATCGTACTGATAAGCAGGAATGCTGTTCAGTTTGATGGTCGCCTTCTTGAAACACGGAGCGGAATCACTGTAGTAATTGTTGCTCATTTTTGTTTTTCCTTTGTTTCTTTTAAGGGTTATTGTTTAACGGTTTGTTTGTTTTACTACTTATATCTTCTCCGGCTTGTCGCCGGTTCGGAACACGTCGATATGTTTTTTGGCGAGTTTGGCTATAAACTCGTCGGAAACATCGTTATCGGTCACGAGTGCATCAATATCTTCAATCGAACCGCTGGTCGCCAGACTGGGCGTACCCAGTTTGCTGCTGTCTGCCAGCAATATCACCTGTTCGGCACGTTTCATTACCAACTCTTTGGTATATGCTTCGTTAGGGTCGGATGTGGAAATGCCGTTTTCTATGGTGAACCCCATGGTGCCGAGAAATGCGGTGTGGATCGCCAGCGACTCCAGCACCCTGCTGGTCAGGGGCCCCACCAGTGTGCGGCTGCGGGCGCGGAACTCTCCGCCCAGCAGGATCAGCCGGTGGTGGGTTTCCATAAGTTCGCTTGCTGCCATCAGACTGTTGGTCACCACGGTAAGATTTTTGCGCTGTTTAAGTTTGCGTGCCAGTGCCAGCACGGTACTGCCGCCGTCGAGGAATATGGCATCGTTGTCCTGAATAAAATCCAGTGCCCGCTCGGCAATAAGTTCTTTTTCGGCAGCGTGCAGCGACGCTTTTTCGTTGAAGAGCAGCTCTCCGGCTCCGCCCCGGCGCACCGGTTCGGCTCCGCCGTGGACCCGCCGCACCAGCCGCCGTTCTTCCAGCGACTGCAAATCGCGGCGTACCGTCGCTTCCGAAACACCCAGCCGGGCGCTCAATTCGGCGATAGTACGGATGCCGCCGGCAAGGGAGTCAATGATCAATTTCTCCCGTTCCGGGCTCAAGAGTTTGCGGCTGGCAAATTCAGAACTCATAGCTGTCTCGTTTATCATTTATATATAAATATTGTTGCAACTGATGATAATTTAGCACTTTTGCAAAAAAATGCAATATTTTGCAAAAAAATTTTCATTATTAATGCCGTGACAGGTAAAAATCCAGGCTTGTCTTGGGGCGCCTGACAAAAGTACAAGCCCGGTCCGTTTCCGGCGGTTACCTTACAGGTAGCCTCCGAAAGCCGTCCCAGCCTTGCCTTTTTTGCCATCCATCCCCAATCCATCGCCATGTTTTTCCCCGTCACGGCATGTGCCTTCACTGCTAAAAATCCAGGTTTGTCTTGGAGCGCCTGGCAAAAGAACAAGCCCGGTCCGTTTCCGGCGGTTACCTTACAGGTAGCCTCCGAAAGCCGTCCCAGCCTTGCCTTTTTTGCCATCCATCCCCAATCCATCGCCATGTTTTTCCCCGTCACGGCATGTGCCTGCACTGGTATATATCGCAAATGTTATGGAAAGTTACAGGAATTCTCTATTTGCGTTGACAAAACACTTCCTTTTTTACAGGAGGTTTTTTTATGAACAACATTGTTGATTTTTATGAATTTGGCGATTTTATGATCGAATTTGACGACCGTTATCTGGGCTGCGGCAAAACTGCACTGGTTCTGGAGCCCCTTTGGCGGGATGTCCGGCGGGATGCTTTATTACCGCCCCGAAGTAAACTGGTGAAGGCGCTCAACTGGACGATCAACGCTTATTTGAAAAGTTCCAGCGCGGTATGGGATCTTTTGAACAACAGCGATTTGGCGTTGTTTGCCGGCAACTCTGGCGGAAATGAACATTTATTGCGGATCTTTCCGGTCGATCCGATGCGTCATGGATTTGAATTCCCGCGGGTTTTTATCCGCAAGGTCGAAGATGTTTCCGGTTCAGCCTTGACTTACGGACAGGTCAGGATCGAATTTGTCTGCGAAGCGTCAACTGCCGACGGTGTGTATTTTACCCGGCTGCCGGCGGGCAGCATTCCCGCAAATGTGCCGGAGCCAACGCAAGTTGATATCCGGCAGATCATGAATGACCTTGTCCGTTGGCTGGCTCCCCGGCTGGAGGCGATACCTGACCGGACGATCAATGTCGATTTGTTTGCTCCGGTTCCGGAAAATTCCTATTCTCTTACGCTGGAAAAATGCAAAGCCGCGGGCAGCGAGTTTTTTCACAGTTTTGATTTCAAACTCTCTGCGCGTTTTCTCTGGCACGAAAAATACTCTGCCGATCAGAAACTTTATGAGTGCGCCCGCCTTTTGAACGGTTACCGCATTGGTCTTGCCGGCGGCACCGCTGCCTGCTGCCGGGTCAATGAATTGGATTTTACCGGCTGCAAGAGCGTTGGCGGGAACACTGTTTCGGCAAGTTTTATGAAGTTTACTCTGGTAATAGAGTGATTTTCAGAGCATATTTTCCCGCCGGTAACGCTGGATCGTATCCAGAAAATCCTGCATGATTTTGTTGGCTTTATTTTGCCCGAT
>JAFVQX010000042.1 GCA_017504585.1 Lentisphaeria bacterium | reverse complement strand
TTTGTGCTCCGGATACAGAAGTGCCGCATGTGGAATTTCTGACCCGACTCAAAGATAGCGGCAGAATCAGCGAAAGTGTTTTCTGTAAAGTTGTCCGCGAAAATATTGTAAAAATACTTGATTTGTGATAATATATAAGGATAAAATTGAAAAATGAAATTGATTGACTACATAATTTTTATAGTGCCGATGATCGGGGTCATGGCGTTGGGGTTTTACTCGCGTAAATATATTCGCGGTGTGGTGGACTTTCTCTCGGCGGGGCGTTTGTGCGGGCGTTATCTGCTGACTATCGGCGATATTGCCAACGGTATAAGTATTGTTGGCGTGCTTTCTTATGTGGAACGCAAATATGCCGTGGGGTTTGCGGTTGATTTTTGGAACCGTTTGCTTTTGCCGATAACTATTACGCTGGCTTTGTCGGGGTATTGCATCTACCGTTTCCGTGAGACCAAAGCTCAAAGCGTGGGGCAGTTTCTGGAAATGCGTTACGGCAGTAAACCTTTCCGCTTTTACTTTTCCTTTATCCGGGTGCTGGCTGAAATGCTTGCACACTCGATCATGCCGGCAGTGGCGGCACGGTTTTTCATCTATTTTCTGGGCTTACCGGAAACTTTCAGCATACTGGGTATAACCTTTTCGACCTTTGTGGTACTGATGTTCGGCTGTATGTCGCTGGCGATCACACTCATTTGTTGTGGCGGCACGCTGGCCAATGTGCTGACCGATACTTTGCAGGGGTTGCTTTGCGTGCCGATCATGGTTTTTCTGGGCGGATTTCTGCTGCTTAAATTTGACTGGGGTACGCAGATACTGCCGGTGCTTTCCGACCGCGTGGCGGGCGAAAGTTTTGTCAACAGCTTTGATATAAGCAAGGTGCGCGACTTCAACTTGTTTGCTATTGTTGTGTCGCTGGCTACAACATTTCTGCACCGTGCCACCTGGCTGGGCGGCGGAGCTTCCGGGGCGGCAAAGACGCCGCATGAACAGAAAATGGCATCACTGCTGGGGCAGTGGCGGGGATTTCTCGGAATATTGCTGCATGTATTGATCGCTTTGAGCATCATGGTATTGCTCAATCATAACGACTTTGCCATGACTGCAAAAAATGTCCGTACCGAAATTGCCGGACGCGTGGCACAGGATATTGTCAAAGATTCCAAAGTTCAGCAGCAGATGCTTGCGGCTTTTGCCGCCATACCCGAACACTCGCATGTTTCGGCAAGTGGTAAACCTTTGAGCAAAAAATCCAATCTGGAAACACCCTATATCGAGGCAGCAAAAAATGTGCTTGCCAGTGTTCCCGGCGGGCAGGGCAAAGTTCAGGAATTCCGCAGTTTGTACCATCAGCAGATGGTTTCGGTAACCATGCGGCATCTGCTGGGTACGGGTATGCTCGGATTGTTTGCTCTGCTGATGATTATGGCAATGGTTTCCACCGACGACAGTTACATATTCAGCTCGGCACAGACTATTGCACAGGATCTGATACTGCCGTTTTTCAAAAAAGCCCCCAGCCCAAGACTGCATATCTGGCTTTTACGCGGCAGTTCGATCTTTGTGGGGTTGTTCTTTATATTCTGCTGTCTGGCGTTTGCCCAGATGGACTATATTGAACTCTTCCGCATGACGGTTCTGCCGGTCTATCTGGGTGGTTGCGGCCCGGTGCTGATTTTCGGGCTTTACAGCAGATTCGGTACCAAACAGGGGGCGTGGACAAGTATGATTTCCGGTTTGATCCTTGCTTTGACCTATATAATATTACAACGCAACTGGGCGGATGTCATCTACCCGGCACTGGCGGCAAACGGTATGACCGAAAGCGTGGGCAGTGTGCTGGAGGCAATTTCCAGACCGTTCAATCCCTACATTGTCTGGACGATGAATCCGTACAAGATACCGATCAACGCTTACGAATGGTACTTTATAAACATCATAACTTCGCTGATACTCTATATTGTTGTATCCAAATGTACCTGTAAAGAGCCGTTCAACCTTGACCGGATGCTCCACCGCGGTATTTACAATATTGACGGCACAGTCAAGACCGAAACCAACTGGAGCATCAAACGCATCTTCACTGCTCTGGCGGGAATTACGCCCATGCACACCAGAGGCGACAAGTTTATTTCGTGGGGATTGTTCCTTTACAGTTATGTTTACACCTTCGGCGGCACATTCCTGACCGTGGCGATCTGGAACGCCATTGATCCGTGGCCGGCGGCGTGGTGGGGCAAATACTTTCTGATCGTATTTCTGATCGTACCGATGTTTATGGCATTGGTTACATCCATCTGGTTCTGGATCGGCGGACTTATGGATATGCGTAATTTGTTCCGTGATTTGCAGAACCGCACTACGGATGATCTGGATAACGGCATGGTGGTAAATGGTGTATCCGTGTCGGATGCCGCAAGATTTAAAGATATTGAAGAAAAACAAACAAAAAATAAAAAGGAGATTTGCAAATGAAAAAAGCTTTGACATTCACTCTGATCGAACTCTTGGTGGTGATCGCAATCATAGCCATATTGGCTGCCATGCTTCTGCCGGCACTTTCAGCCGCGCGCGAACGAGCCAGAGCTGCCAACTGCAGCAACAATCTGCGCAGTATTGCTCTGGCAATGAATATGTATTGCGACAATAACAATGACTACTATACTGATTATTCACCCACCGGGCAGGATAAAGACCGGTACAAAGATGAAAATGGTAAAAATTTATATTACCCTGAACAGATTCTGCCTTATCTTGCCGGTGGCGAAACAGAACATGGCAGTTTTAAGGATTATAATGCCACACGCAACAATGTATTTTCCTGCCCGTCGCAGGCATTGCTGCCGCTGAAAGATCCCGGCGACGGCAAATCATACCGCGCTAACGACGGCAGATATATATCTTATGGCTTCAACGAAATGCTCTATTGGCGGTGGAATTCCCTTAAAGGCAATAAGCTCCGGCAATCCATCAACCGCGGCAAGGTTGCTGATCCCACGGTTACACTTGCTTTTGTTGATACGCAGCACAAGAATCACGCGGTCGATCCTTTGGGTGCGGGATATTATACTTATTCTTACAATGCTTTATGCGCCCGCCATCCACAGGGCAGCTCGCCGCTTTCCGGCAGTTTCAATACCGCATGGGCGGATGGACATGTTTCCACAGAAAATGTTCCCAGTGCTGCTGAAGACGATAATAAAACAGATAATTGCAAGGGATTTTTCTTGCGATACAGCGGTTATCCTTATAAACAGGCGGTGGCCCCGATCAATTAAAAGAAGGTTGGCTTAATTATGAAATACTTATTTTACACTCTGTTAGTTGTTTTATTCGGAACATCAACCCTTTCTGCACGGCACCGCCAGACTGCTGATACAGCCGACTGGCAGCCGATCAAACGGTTGGCTGACGGCAACGCTCAAGCAGTAACAGTCGATGGTATAAAAGCTTTCCGTATAACAACCAATTCTGATAAAAGCAAATATTTTTTGCAGAACTCGCTGCCGATTGCCGCTGAATCCGGCAGTAAATACACTTTGACCTTCAAGGCAAAAAGCGATATCGCCAGCCGTTCCGGAGTCAGGGCCGGAGTGAATTTCTTTACTGCTGACGGCGGACGTGCCGGCGGCAAAAAGTATTCAGTAATGCGTCAATGCGGCGGTAATAATCAATGGGCAACATATAAACTTGTCTTTACGCCGCCGGCAGATTGTGCAGTATTCAATGTGATTTGCTGTATCTATACAGCAAAAGGTGTTGCCGAATTCACCGGATTCAAGCTCTTTGATGCAAACAATAAAGAGATAAAGCTGCCCAATGGCGACTGCAGCAAAGCTCCGGTAAAAGCTGTACCGCTGGCAGGTAAGAAAAAAGCCGTCAAAAAGCCGGTCAAAAAAGAGTATATACCCGAAGATGCCGTCTGGAGTTACCGTTTTAATGTTGACGGCAAAGAAAATTCACTGCATATTACCGGTTTGACGCTCGATGCCGAACTGGTGGATTACACCGGCAAAAGTAATGTAAAACTGCTCAAAGGCAAGGGCACCGCCCGTTCGGAACATGCCATGAAATACAATCTCGGTTCGCCCATGGGCTCCAGTCATTGGCGATTCTGCAATATGACCACGCTGGAGCAGGTAATGGTATTCAGTAAAGAAGCTATTCCGCTGACCGGCGATTTCAAGCAAACAGAGTTTGCCATACCTTTTACCGGACATTTTGATGATTGGCAGAGCAGTTTTGCCAAAGGTTCTTACGCAATTCGCGGTCATCACTATTTTCAGGTACGTGACGGCAAAAAACTTGTTACAATGGCAAGTGCCAAAAAAGTTGATGCACAAATATCGCCCGAAGCCGGATTTTTCGGCAACAGCCGCGCCGGCAACAAACAGCCGCTGCAGGCTGGTTTGTTCACGCTGGCAAATCTGAAAAAAATCAAGCTCGAAATAAGTGATTTCCGCTCCAGCGGCAAAGCCAACGGCGAATTTGCGTTTCAGCTGATTTTAACCGATGCGGATAACGATAAATTTATTGTCAACCGGGCTGATAAGATAACTGTAACAGCCGATGGCGAAACGCTGGAATGTGCCCCGCAGTTCGACCGCTACATGGTGCCGACCGGTTATTTTGCCGGTAAATTCGGCAAAAATCTGCCCGGAAAACTGAATATAAAACTCGATTTGCGTGCCGCTCTCCGCAATGGAGTCAAAAATGTAAGTGTGGAAAAATCATTCCCTGCCGCCAAAACCGGACTTGCGGTTTTTCAGCCGGGTAATGGCAAGTTTGAAATCAAAAAGAATGAAGTTCGTGCGGTATGTTTTCATCCGCAGTATCTGCCCAAGTCAGAATTCGCCGGCAAAGCCATGATCCGCGATATTGTCAGCAAGATGAAAAAAGCCAATCTGAACGAAATCTTCAGCTTTGCCATCGTCAACCGTGCCAACACTCATGTTAAAATCGGCAATAAATATATGACCGATCCCCATAAATGGGATGCCTTTGCCGCTTTGCGGGAAGAAACGCGTAAGGCAAATATCAAGTTCGGTGCACTGGTCTGTCTGCTGCCCGAAGGTGCAGAAAAGCCCAAAGGTTTTCTTGCCGCACACCCGGAATATGCCATGCGCAATATCAAAGGCGAGCGTATCGGCTGGATGGATCCGGCAGTGCCGGAAGTGCGTGCATACCGCATAAAAGATATCTTGGCAATACTCAAAAAGTACGATGTTGACGCACTCGATTTGGACTATACACGCATGGCGGCATATCCCAGCGATCGCGGCGCAGCTCTTTACATGAAAGAATTCGGCAAAGACCCCCGCAAATTTGAACACTCTTCTGTTGATTATAAACATTGGTACGCATGGAACAGCAAACATCTGACCCGGTTTATAAGAGAAATCCGTACAGCAATGAAAAAGGATTTTCCGCAAGTTAAACTTTCAGCGTATGTGCAGGGCTACCGGCATGGTGAAAACGCTTTGTGGCGAGAACTGCACCAGCCGTTTGCCGACTGGCTTAAAGAAGGTCTGCTCGACCGTATC
Source organism: Lentisphaeria bacterium (assembly GCA_017504585.1). Lineage (GTDB taxonomy): Bacteria > Verrucomicrobiota > Lentisphaeria > Victivallales > Victivallaceae > SIG78. The sequence goes on along the minus strand of JAFVQX010000042.1, from coordinate 2,611 downwards.
AACCCCACCGGCTATGTATATGATATGCTCATGTACCGCTGCTGGGTGAAGCGTCAGGTCGATTACTGCCGCAAGCACAATGCCAATATACCTGTCGTGATAACTGTTGGCGTAAAGAGCAGTCATGGAGCAGTGCTTGACCTCAAGGAGCTGGTCGATCAGATCGACGAAGCCAACAAGCTGGGCTGCGAAGGAGCTTACTTCTTCCAGTGGTTCGGTTTGGAGCCGTTTCTCGATGGTTTGAGCAAAACCCGTTATGCCGAACCTGTGCAATAAATAATAAAAACTGCTCCGACTGACCTTGCCGGTAATTATGATGATCCGGCATTTATGGCATGGCAGCGTTTCCGCATGGAATCAACTGCCCGTTTTCAGCGTAAAGTAAGTGCCCATGCCGCTGCCGCGATATTTGGCGATGCCGGGGCGCTCGGCATGCTGATTTTCAAAGCAGAAACTTAAATAAAGTTCGCCTTCCACCACCGTCAGGCGCGCATCACACACCCACGGCAGGATCTCGTCAAAGTAATGCACCCGCACGATTTCCGGAAACATGGTAAAATGTATGCCGTCATCGCTGTAACCAAAGCCGGTACCGATAAACTCCATATTCGGTTCACCGGGCTGCGGATTTTTGTTGCGTACATCCACCCGCGGGGCAATGTAGTATTTGCCGTTGTAGCGGGCGACTCCGGCGTTGAATACATAATCAGCTTCGTAAGGTACATCATCAGCAGTCAGGATCGGATTGTTTGGGTAACGCCGGATGATGGGACTGGTGTGCAATTCACCGGGGCACTTTTTCCCTTTGAACGGATTGTACACTTTTTGCTCCTATTTTTGATTGTTGGCTGATTGATAGAATAGGTGCTTGGGAGATAATATAAGCAAATTTTTAATAATGTCAATATTACAAAATTAACATTTATTAAACTTATTTAACGTTGTTGAATTTATGCTGCAGTTTATTCGCTTGCATCATCCGGTATTCGCCCGGGGTGGTGTTATAAACTTTGTTGAATGCTTTGTAAAACCCGACAGTGGTTTTGAATCCACATTCAGAGGCAATACGCTGTACACTCAAAGGACTGTTAAGCAAATTGGCGGCAAAAAGCATACGCTGTTTTAATATATACTCTGCCGGCGAGAGCTGGAATTGCTGTTTGAACAATCTGTTCAAATGCATAACTGAACACCCCGCCTTGTTTGCAAGTTCGGCAATGCTCAAATTTTGCGGCATCACATAGTTTATATGGCGCAAAGCCATTGCCAGAACCTGTGGAATATGTTGACAGGCATTTTCCGGTTCAGCAATATATTGCCGCAGTAAAGTTCCATAGATCCACACCGACAACATATCCAAATTGGTATTGCCGGCTAAAAAAAGTTGTACTGCTTCGTGGACAAATAGATCCAGTTGTGTCAAATCCTGCCATACTCCGATACTGGGGACCGGTCGTTTTTTGGCAGTGGAAGCAAAGGCAAAAACCGCACAACGGTAACGGGAATCCTTCACTGCATTGCGGCAGATAGAGTATTCACAATTCTGGTGCCAGAAGATCGTTCCCCGGCCAAAACGCTGCAAAGTGCCATCCTGGGCGGGGTAAAGAACTTCGCCCGCCAGAAGGATTTCAACCGTTTCCACATTTTCCGGGTCTCTGGCATCAGCCGGATTTCGGTATTTATCCGAATCGGCATAAACCTCTACCCATAAAAGCTGCTGAATATGGTCGGTTATCTGCATGGATTTTCCTGGCGTGATTTGAGTAAAACATTTTTCGGGGAACTGAAAAGTTATAAACTACGGCAAGCTTTTTTGCAGTTGTCGATTTTTATCTGGCATCACATTCCAGTTTCTCTTCTTCCCAACCGATGAGGTTGCCTTTGATGGAATCGAAATTCACGCCGACAATGTAAATATCCCGCTTGTCGAGCAGATATTTTTTATAGTATTCTTTTGCTTTGATCTGTTCCAACGCGGTCGGGTCATTGTCGAGCTTGAATTCAAAGATATAGACAGCTTTTTCAGTCTTTACCACCGCGTCGATCCTGCCGTCGTTGGTGGTTGATTCAGCTTCGATGTATGCTCCCAGCAAACGGAATATGGAAAAGAATATTGTCTGGAAAGTCGATTCCTGTTTTTTGTGGATATCATAGGGGATTCCGGCAAAAAATACTTCCATAACCTTGCGGAGTTTCTTCAAGTCGCCGTTGAGCAGACTGGTCGCCATTTCGGCAACAAACTGCACGCTGCCGGTCTGGGTTTTCCCCGCATAACTGTTCAATATATACGCGCTGAACGCCGTGCTGACTTCTTTATTGGGGAAATCCAGAAAATACCAGGTCTGCCCGAACTTTTGTTCAGTATCTTTAATGGTAACATACCCCGTCTGCAAAAGCAATGCCAACGGGTCAATATTGTCGATTTCAAAGGCGTTGAACGCCACTTCCGGCACTGAATTGCCGCCCACAGCTGACTGAAAATCAAAATCAGTTTTTTTGGCCAGTTCTATAAGGAATGAAGGTGTACCGGTAGAAAACCAGTAGTTGTTGAATTCGCCGCCGCTTTCCAGAAATTTGGCGAACGATACCGGATTATAAACGGTTTTTGCTC
>JAFVQX010000041.1 GCA_017504585.1 Lentisphaeria bacterium | reverse complement strand
ATAGCTGCAGATCTTGGAGGCATAGAGAGCCTTGCGGATATCTTCGATAAATTCTTTTTTATCGCCGGTGAATTCAGCGGCAGGACCGGTCAAAACCTTGCTGGCTGCCACGCGTTCTTCTTTGATGGCAGAGAGGCAGCGGGCAAACACTGCTTCGGCAATGGTCGGAGCGGGAGCGCCCAAGTCCAGTGCGCTTTCGCTGGTCCACTTGCCGGTACCCTTCTGACCGGCAGTATCCAGGATCACATCCACCACCGGCTTGCCGGTTTCGGGATCGACGGTCTTGAGGATCGCCTGGGTGATTTCGATAAGGTAGCTGTCCAGTTCGCCGGCGTTCCATTCTTTGAACACTTCGTGCATTTCGGCTGCGCTCATGCCCAGAACATTCTTCATCATGTTGTAGGCTTCGCAGATCATTTCCATATCGCCGTATTCAATGCCGTTGTGGACCATTTTCACAAAGTGACCGGCACCGTCGGCACCGACCCATTCGCAGCAGGGGCTGCCATCTTCGACTTTGGCGCAGATAGCCTGGAAGATCGGTTTGACTTCCGGCCAGGCCGAGGTGGAACCGCCGGGCATCATGGAGGGGCCGAGCAAAGCACCTTCTTCGCCGCCGGACACACCGGTACCGATGTAGCGCAGACCCATTTCTTCCAGTTTTTTGGTACGACGCACGGTATCGGGGAAGTGGCTGTTGCCGCCGTCGATAAGGATATCGCCCTTTTCCAGTTTGGGAGCGATCATATCAATGAAGTCATCCACCGGCTTACCGGCTTTGACCATGAGCATGATCTTGCGGGGTGCGGCAACATTTTCGATAAGTTCATCGATGCTCTTGCAGCCGATGAAGTTTTTGCCGGCACCGCGACCGTTGACGAAGTTGTCAACCTTTTCCACAGTACGGTTGTAGACAGCAACGGTAAAACCCTTGCTTTCCATGTTAAGTACAAGATTTTCGCCCATTACAGCGAGACCGACCAATCCGATATCAGCTTTTTTAGCCATGATCCGACCCGACCCTTTCTTTATTTTTACTTGTTGAAAAGTTGAGTGTTGTAAACAACTTTGATGCAGTTTTCCGCAGTCTGTCATCATCTATGGCATGACCGCAGTTGATTGCATAATCCTTATTACTATAACAACAAAAGCCGGATATTTCAATTCCCAAGGGGTAAAAAAACGGCTTTTTTCATAAAATGTCTGTTTTTTTTGCAAATTTATTTGACAAACCCCACTTTTCGGGGATAAGGTAACGATATATATGTGTGCGTGTATGTGTATGCGCGCAAGAGGGTATTGACAAAAAAATCCAAGGTGGTTATATGAGCAATAATACAAAAAAACTTTTGATCGTCGAATCTCCGACCAAAGCACGGACTATTACCCGGATGGTCGGCAATGATTTCAATATCATGGCATCCATGGGGCATATACGGGACTTGCCCGAACGGGAACTGGGGGTGGATATTGAAAATAATTTTGCTCCCCAGTATGTGGCTGCCGGTCGCAGCGGCAAGGTCGTAAGCGACCTGAAATCCGCCGCCCGCAAAGCCGACGAAATTTATCTGGCTCCTGACCCTGACCGCGAAGGAGAAGCTATTGCCTGGCACCTGCAGGAAGTTTTGAAAAATGATTTCAAAGGCGATTTCAAACGCGTAACTTTCCACGAAATCACCCGCAGCGCCATCTTGCGCGCTCTGGAAAATCACGGCAAAGTCAATATGGATCTGGTGGATGCCCAGCAGGCACGCCGGGTACTTGACCGGCTGGTGGGTTACCGCATCAGCCCCCTGCTCTGGAGCCGGGTGGCCAAAGGCTCCAGCGCCGGCCGCGTGCAGAGTGTGGCATTGCGGCTGATCGTAGAGCGGGAACGGGAGATCGAAGCATTCAAGCCCGAAGAATACTGGGTGTTCAAGCTACAGCTGGTTTCGGCAAACGGCGTGGAGTTTACTGCCAAGCTCGCCCGGATCAACGGCAAAACATTTAAAATAGATAATGCTGACGATGCCGCCGCTTTGCTGGAGGCCGTACTCAACAATCGCTCCTGTGTAATAGAGAGCGTGGAAAAGAGCCAGCGTTTCCGTAACGCCCCTGCCCCCTTTACCACCAGTACCTTGCAGCAAACAGCCAATCAGGTGCTGCGTTTTTCGGCTTCCGGCACCATGCGGGTGGCTCAATCTCTTTACGAAGGGGTGGAACTGGGAAGCCGCGGCGCTGTTGGTTTGATCACCTACATGCGTACTGACTCGGTAAATATTGCCGCCGAAGCCCGCAGCGCCGCTGCCGACTTTATCCGCGACAATTACGGCCGGGAGTTCGTACCCGCCAAGCCGAATTTCTTCAAAAGCAAAAGCGGCGCGCAGGAAGCTCACGAAGCGATCCGTCCCACGGATGTGACCCGTACGCCGGAGTCGTTGAAAGATTTTCTTGACAGCCAGCAGCTCAAACTCTACACTTTGATCTGGAAACGCTTTGTGGCAAGCCAGATGGCGCGTGCCGAAATTTCGCAGATCATGGTTTCCACGGCAGTTGAAGGCGCCGACGATAATCTTTACGATTTCCGGGCATCCGCCAACAGCGTGGTCTTCCCCGGCTATATGAAAGTTCTGGGCATGGCGCAATTCTCCGAAAGCGACGCCGAAGATGGTTCTGCTCTGGACCCCAGCGAAGACCTTGCCAAACTCACAGCCAAAGAATCATGCCGGATCGCTGAAGTGAATAAGGAACAGAAGTTCACCGATCCCCCGCCCCGTTTTACCGAAGCAACGCTGATCAAGGAGCTGGAAGAAAACGGCATCGGCAGACCCTCGACTTACGCTACGATCCTGCAGACGATCCAGAACCGGCAATATACCACGCGTATCCAGAACAAACTTGCCCCCACCGAACTGGGGTGCAAAGTTACGGATTTTCTGGTGCAGATGCTGCCGGAACTCTTTGATGTGAAATTCACTTCGCAAATGGAAAGCGAGCTTGATGAAGTGGAAGAAGGCACCCGCAAATGGACCGCCATGATGCAGGATTTTTATGCACAGTTCCAGCAATGGCTCGCCAGCGCACGGGATTACGGTGCAGTAGAAGGCGACGGCGTGGCAAGTTTGGTAGATGCCATGAAAAGCATTGAATTTGCCCCGATAAAAAAGAGCGGCAAATATGTGCGGGATGACGGCAAATTTTTCCGTTCCATCGCCGGCAAGATGGATAAACAGGCCAAACTTACGGAAAAACAGTTCAGTGCATTGCTGGATCTGGCACTGCAGTACGAAGCGCAGCTCAAAGATTTGGATACGATCGCTCAAAAAGGCGATTTTGCCGCCGATCTGCAGGCAGCCCGCGACCGCGCCAGCGACCGAGCTGCCCGCAAGGCAGAAGCCGCTGAACGCGGTGTGGATACCGGCAGTCTGTCAAATGTTTTCAAAGCCTTTGACAGCGTAAAATTTGCCGAACCGGCGGTACGCCGCGGCAGAACTTTTGATGATAAAAAATTCTTTGACTCCCTGCGCCAGCAGTCCGAAGCCGGCAAGATATTGAGCGAAAAACAGCTGGAAGCTCTGGGCAAGATCGCATTGCGCTACAAAGAAAGCCTTGCCGACTACCCCGCAGTGGCAGCAGCATTGAATTTGCCGGGCGAAGTGGAAACCCAAGCCGCCGAAGCCGCAGCAGCAGCCAGCAACAGCGATACAGAAAAGATGCTGACCATTCTTGCCAATGTAACTGATTGGAATCCGCCGGAACGCAAAGGCAGAAGAACCTACGATGACAAAGCGTTTTATCAATCTCTTGCCGAACAGTTCAAGAATGGCAAAAAACTTTCGGATAAGCAGTTGGCGGCGTTGAAAAAATTGGTTGAACGTTATCAGAAGTAAAATTCTATAAAAAAGGTGATTTATTATGGATAAAAAGAGATTTATGCGGCAGCGGGTGGGCAATATGGAACAGATCGCCGGTCTGCGCGAAACAGTAATGAACAGTGGTCGCGGCAGAGATGTGCGCCTGGTGGAAGTGGATAACGGTTCCGGCTTGACTTTTACAGTCATGGCAGACCGCTGCTGCGATATATATTCGGCTAAATTCAACGGCAAAAGTCTGGCTTGGCTGGCGCCCAACGGCATTGTGAACCCCAACGCTTACGAGCCGGAAAATGTCATGTGGCTCCGCAGTTGGCCCGGCGGCTTGCTGACCACTGCCGGTTTGCTGAATGTTGGCGGGCCGGAAGATGGGCACAGTTTGCACGGCAGAGCGTCGCATCTGGCTGCGGAAGATCTGAAACTTGAGCGCTGCTGGGCAGGCGATGAATACGTTTTGAGTGTAGGCGGTACCATGCGGCACACTATGGTTTTCGGCGAAAAACTGGAAATCCGCCGCCAGATCAAAACCAGTTACGGCAAAAATGTTATCGAAATAGTTGACAGCGTGGAAAATCAGGGATTTGCTCCGGTACCGCTGATGATGCTGTATCATTGCAACTTCGGTTATCCGACTGTGAATGAAAACGCCTATCTGGACGCCGTGGACCACAAAGTGACCCCCAAAGATGAACATTCGGCAAAAGATATTGCCGATTGGGCGAAGATCACGGCGCCGATCCACGGCTACGCCGAAGAGTTGTTCTATCACGAGATCCCCGCCGATGCCGATGGCTTTGCCCGGATAAGCATTGTCAACCAAGCTGCCGGTATGCGCGTGACCATGGCATACGATCCAACCACCTTGCCCATACTCAATCAATGGAAGCAAATGGGCGAAGGCGAATACGTTATTGGTCTGGAGCCGGGCAACTGCTGCCCCATCGGGCAGAAAGCCAACGCTGAAAAAGGCATATTGCGGATGATCGAACCGGGCGAAACAGTAAACTTTGCCCTGCAGATCGAAGTCGAAGCTATATAAGGCGATAAAAACTTTTTGCTGCCGCTGCCCCTACCCCAGCGGCAGTTTTTTTGTGGAGATATTTTATGGCGTGGTTATATTTATTTTTGGCAGGAATATTGGAAGTTTGCTGGGCGGTGGCTATGAAGTACAGCCACGGCTTCACCAGACTTGTGCCATCGATCATAGTGATTGCAGCAATGACCGGAAGCATCATCGGTCTGGCATTGGCAACTAAAACGCTGCCGCTGGGCACGGCGTATGCGATTTGGACGGGTATCGGAACAGTGGGGGCAGTGATTTGCGGAATAATATTTTTTAACGAAACAGCCTCGATCCTGCGTATGCTCTGTATCTTTGCCATAATAGTCGGAATAGCCGGGTTAAAACTGCTGGCCAAGTGATCCCGCCCCCACGAGCGGGCAAGCCTGGCAGCCAGTTCATTGGAGTTCACGCCTTGGGCAGCGTCCAGCTTGCCGGAATTTTTGGCAGCTTTTTCGCCGGAATACTTTACGAACCCGGGAGCAATGAAAGAACCGGAAAACTCTTCGCCCCGGAACTTGCCGGAAGGCTTGATTTTAAAGTCATGAGAACCGGCAAACTCCACAGCTTCCCGATAAAAAGGAAAGTTGTCATAAAGATACTGATCCCGCTTGCGGTTATACTCCAACCGGTTTTTTTCCCGCCGTTCAGCCTCCGAAAACTCCGCCAAAAGAAACCGGAAATTATCATTTTTACGATTTTTTTCGCCATCCGGCTTGACATTATCAAAAACATCACCTATTGTATATATGCCTTTACGGTATATATTTGCGTCGGAGCCGTTTTTAGCAGAAGCCGACAGAATCTCTTCTGCGGAGGTATTTGAAAAGGCGGAAATTACCCAATTTCTGCCTTTTTGCTTTACCCGCAAAATGATCTTTCCATCATCTGAAATAATAATTTTTTTCTTTTTTCCGCCAGACCTTATTGAACCATTGCTTATCACATCAACGATTTTATTCCAGTTGATATCCGGATGGCGTTTCATAATATGCGCCAAACCATACCCGCCGCCATCGTCAATGCCTTCGCCAGTCCTGCCGTAAACAATGTCAATATCGCCGAGATCCGACCGATTAAATGCCGCTGGCACAAACCCATCTTGTTTTTTAAGCAAAAATTCAATAGCCTGCAAGCCTTTACCGCTCATAGAAGTATAAGCAGTACCCCATTCATCTGGAGCGGGGAAATAACCTCCATCCTCATCCAAAGCAAACCGAAGCCCCTCCGCTCCAACAGCTAAATTTTCTTTAGCAGTTGCACCATCGACAACGGTATCTTCTCCCATACCATCCCATACATTCCCATACTCTCCCATATTTCCCCGGGCGTCCTCTTGCCGGATCCGGCGGTGAGCCATAGAAATAACGCCCTCAATATCCTTGTTGGAAAAGTTGAGATTGGGTAAATAGTTTGTATACTTGCGTACACGCTCCAAAAGAGAGAAGCAGCAAAGGCGCGAGATGTGCCGCGATCAACCGGCGATTTTTGCGAAATAGCGCGTGCATCCGCCTTCGCTGCACTGCGGCGTGACAAGCAGAGCGTGTTTTTGCAATGAACGACTGCGGGAGTGTACCAACGTACACGACCAAAAGAGAGAAGCAGCAAAGGCGCGAGATGTGCCGCGATATGAAGCAAAAAAAATGGTACCGAAGGTGGGAGTCGAACCCACATGCCCAGAGGGCGCCAGATTTTGAGTCTAGTGCGTCTGCCAGTTCCGCCACTTCGGCAAAAAAATGGTGGGCGTAGTAGAACTCGAATCTACGACCTCCACGATGTCAACGTGGCGCTCTAACCAACTGAGCTATACGCCCAAATCACTTGCATGATTTGCATTACTCTATTAATCTAACTCAAATTGAGAAAAATGCAAATCTAATTTGAGTAAAAACAATGATTTTTTGCAGAAAATTTGAAAAAAGCTCCAAAAAGCCGCCAGCGCCAAGCCAAGCGAAGCACAAGTTCCCCGTCCGCTAACCAACGATTTTTTGCCGGAGCAGCAAATTTTATCTGATAGATCCGGAATCCACATTAAAGTGGGTTTCGCTGCCTTCGCGGATCTTCAGGGGCATATCATGCGATTTGAAAGGTATGAGCAATATGGTCCAGTTGGTGTAGCTGGTGGAAGCTTCTATGCCATTGATGACTTTGACCGGAGCACGGTCTTTGGCTTTCAGCACATTGAAAGCAAATTTGCCATACCCGGAGCGGGTCAACTTTTTGAAAAGCGGTATTTCCGGAATAGCAACATTTATAGAGGTATCAGGCAGCGGAATGGGCAAAGACGGAGTACCGATCATAATAGTATTGGCATCAGTAGCAAGCACGCCGCAAAGGATCTGCACGATGTACTCGGCAGACTTGGCATCGCGGCAAACCAGCAGACCATTTTCGGCAAGGTGCATTTCAAAAATCCCCTGCACATAGGGTTTGTCGACTTGCGGGGCAAGATAGTCATACTCAATAAAGATTTTTTTGCCTTTGTATGGTTTGAAATCGGCATAACCGATACCGTTTTCGATCACGGTTGAAATCAGGAACTGTTCCACAGCAGTTCTCCCGGTATCGCTGGTACGCGGGCTGGAGCAACCGCTCATAAACATAGAACCGGCTGCGAGAATAAACAGTGCGGTATCAGAGAAAATTTTCTTCATAAAACCCCTTTTTGATCAAATCAAAATAATTCACATTTCCGTAAATATAAGGCTATTAATATAGCACATTGGGCAATTATTTACCAGTATTACATGAATTTTACGGCAAAATTGACTAATCCGGAAAAAATCATTGTTCTGCCCTTGACAAGAAGAGTTTTTTATGCTATAATAGATTATTGGAACACAAAAGGGGTTGTTTTATGAAAAATCGTTCGATGATAAAATCAGATCTCCGCTATCACCGGCAAATGCCGGGGTGTGTTCTTCCGCATATATTTTGTTTCAGCAACCGTTGTGCCGCAGCCATTCCCCAGTATCCTTCGGATCTTTGATTTTTTGTCTTCATATTCTCCCGGTTTCACGGAGAAAGTGTATCTCTCGGCCAAGACAAAAATCATTGAATTAAAGAAGGAAAAGCATTATGGCTTATTTGATCGAATCCGAAGCAGCGAACCGTCTTGATCAAGTTCGCAACATCCTTAACGCCAAAAATCTGGATCTGGCGCTGGTTTATTACGATGAATTCAATATCGGCAACGGCTGGTATCTTACCGGCTGGTGTCCGCAGTTTGAAAGCGGTGCAGTTTTGATTCCCCGGCAGGGCGAACCCATCCTGCTGGGCGGACCGGAAAGCGAACCCTTTGCCAAGCAGGACAGCGCCATAAAGAACACCCGCAACTTTCCGGTTTTTATGGTGCCGGATGAAGAATACCCCAACGCCACGATCATTGATTTCCCCAAACTGTTTGCCGAACTCAATGCCACTTTGGGCAAAGTGAAGCGCATCGGTCTGGTGGGAGCCGGGCGTATGCCGGTAGATTGCTACAAGGGCATTGCCGAAGGTTTTGCCGGGGTGGAAATCGTGGATATAACCGAAGAATTTCTGCGCTTGCGCTATTTTAAGAGCTCATGGGAAGCCGAACAGATCGGCAAAGGTTTTGCCCTTGCCGACTACGCCTTCAAGGCTATGAAAGATGCCGTAAAAGTGGGTGCCAGCGAAATCGAGATCGCCGCCGCCGGTGAATATGCCGCCCGCAGCCGGGGAGCCAGCAGTTTCGGCTTTTCGGCGATCGTGGGCAGCGGCGCCCGAGCCAACGCCGTGGTTCCCACTGCCAGCAGCAAAAAACTGGTCGATGGCGAGCTGGTCATGCTGGGGCTTTCGCCCAAATGGCAGGGCTATGCCGGGGTATTCGGCGATACAGTGCCCGCCAACGGCGTTTACACCGCCCGTCAGAAAGATTGCATAAACTATTTGCGGGAAGCTTTCCGGCTGACCAAAGCCATGCTGCAAGTGGGCAAGTCGGGTAAAGAGATCGACGTGCCGGGCAGAGAATACTTTGCCAAACACGGTTTGCTGCCCTATCTGGTCTGCCCCTTTGCCCACACGATCGGCTTGCAGGAAGCTGAAGCACCTTTCTTCGGGCCCAACAGCGATGATGTGCTGGTACCGGGAATGACGGTCTGCGTGGATGTAAGTTTCTTCGGCCACCCGGAATTCAACGGTGCCCGTATTGAAACTGGATACCTTATCACCGAAAATGGTCCGGTGCCGTTCAGTCCCGAACTGGATGCGCTGCATACATCTGAACTCAAGTAAAAATCCATACCAACTGCTGCCGGGAGGTGAATTTCCCGGCAGTAAAAAACTAATATAGGGGAATAGTATCTTATGAAAAAACAGAGTTTCTTTACCCTGATCGAGTTGCTTGTAGTTATCGCAATAATCGCAATTCTGGCAGCCATGCTGTTGCCGGCTTTGTCCGCAGCCCGGGCATCTGCCCGCAATGCCCATTGCTTGAGCAATCTTAAAAGCATTGGGTTGGCGTATCAGAACTATTTTTCTGCCAACAACGACTGTATTTTGCGTGGTGCTGCCGGAAACAACACCGGCAACATGTGGTTCAATCAGCTTTCCGGCCGACTTAATGCGGGGTTGAGTACCGAAGAAAATCCCGACGGCGGATATGGTCTGGATTACGGCGGGCACAACAAACGCGGTGTTGTAGCATGTCCTTCTGAAAGCAAACCTTTCAGCAACGACACTGACGTTGGTTACAAATACACTCATTATGCACCTAACGGCTGGTTGACTTTTTATACCGTAAAATCCGGAACTACGCCGCGTATCCGTACCTTGAGTGCTATAACTGATGCTTCGGAAGCTCTGCTGGTGGCTGACCTTTTCAGCACCCAAGGTTCTGCGCTGGGCAACAACCGCAATCTGGCTTACCGCCACGGCGGCAACGAAGATTACTCCCGAACTCCGGATGCGGTCACCACCAGCAAAGGCCGGGCCAACTGCGTTTATGTTGATGGGCACGCCGCCGGTGTGACTTATGATGAAACTGCGGCTATCCCCAACAGCAAAGTACCGAATATTTCGGCAGTACCTTATTCCGGCGGGGCATACAATGTGCTTTTCACCGGATATGATTATGCAAAATAAAAACGGTTTTTAAGTCATGAAGAAACATAGTATATTGTCGGCATCAGTACTGTTGTTGCTCTGTACGATGATTTTGCCTGCTGTTCCGGTTGAGTATACCGGAGAAGCTTTGAAGCGTAATCTGAAAATATCCCGGGCGACAGTTCAGAGCTCTGCCGATGTACTTGCGGTCAAGACTTTTGATGCCAATAAGAGTGCAATCTATCAGGAGAAAGTTAATTGGCAGACTGACGGTATCAAGCAGATCATTGTAACTCTTAAAGCCGATAAGCCGGGGCAGTTGCGTTTTTCCTGCAATACATTTGCTGATGGCAAAAGACTGTCAAACAATGTTTATCTGCCGGTAGTGTCAGATGGTGAATTCCATGATTACATCTTCGACATGGCAGGCAAAAAGAATTGGCGTGGCGTATTGACCAATTTCGAACTGCGCTGGTTCGGAGCGGCAGATACTTTATTGGAAGTCAAGAAGTTTGCTGCTTCAGACAAAGCCATCATCAAACTTATAGGTAATGCACTCAAGGGTAAAGTGCTGCTATTCAAAGCCAAAGCGGTGAACAGCAGCCATGAACTGGCGGCACAGACTACCGGTACATACGGCGGATTTCATCAGCAGAAACTGTCGTGGAAAGCCGATGAAATCAATACTGTTTCGTTTACGCTCAAAAGTGATAAACCGGGCACTTTGCGTTACGCCTGTTCGCTGAAAAATGCACCTGTTACCAGTATTGCATTGCCGGTACAGAAAGTTCCCGGCGACAATCAGTATCGGGTATATACCTTCAATCTGACATCTAATCCGAATTTTGCCGGTATCCAAACCAATTATGAATTGCGTTTTACCGGCGAAAAAGGGGCGATCCTTGCTCTGAAAGAATTGAATGCCGGAAAAACAGAGCTGCAAAAAAATCAGAGTGCGTCAGCAACAGCGGAGAGTTATGTGCTGAAAACATCATCCAGTGCCGGAGCTGACGGTATTGTAAAATGCGGTGAAAATGTCTCTCTTAAAGTGCAGGCATTCAGAAACGGCAAGCCGATCACCGATAAAGATTTGTTTCTGGCTGTGAAGTGTTTTTCTGACGGCGAAGGCAGCAAAGAGTTCAAAGCTCCTATCGACAAGGAGTTTGAATGGTGCTTTACCCGCAAGCAGCCGGGCAGAGCTTACATCAGCTGCCGGATCAAAAGTCAGAAGCGGCCGAATACGGTGATCAAGGTAAGTAATCCCCGCAATTCACAGCATTTTCTGCCAGAGCATGGTATTGGTATATTGGCAGAACCTGACAAACAGCGTATTCAACGGCAGGAACCCGCAGACTTTGACAAATTCTGGACGGAAAAAAAGGCGGAACTTGCCAAAGTGCCGCTCAAAGTTCTGGAGAAAGTACCCTTTCATGTGGAAGGAAACACTCTGTTTGAAGTTTACGATGTAAAGCTTGCCTGTGCCGGGCCTGTGCCGGTTTCGGGAATTATCAGCATACCCAAAGATAAATCCCGCAAATATCCGGCAATGGTACAGTATCATGGAGCCGGAGTCCGCTCTGCCTACGCATATATTATGCCTGGAGTTATAACATTTAATGTTAACGCCCACGGTCTGCCCAACGGCAAAGATAAAAGCTTTTACGATGCCATAACTTATGATCCCAAGCGCAATCCGTACAAACAGAGTGCTGAAAAACGTTTTGAAATGTTTCAGTATATGTTTTTGCGGGCAGTGCGGGCTGTGGAATATATGCGGACTTTACCGGAATGGAACGGCGAAGATCTGATCGTAACCGGCGGCAGTCAGGGCGGTGTGCAATCTATTGCAGCGGCGGCATTGGATAAGTCTGTAACGCTGGCAGTGCCCAGTATTCCTGCTATGATCGGAGTGGCGGAATTCACCATCAGTAAAAATGTGGAGTCTGCCTGGCCGAATCCTTATACAAAAGAGTTTTACAGTAAAAAGGATATTACTGCGATCGCCAAAAAATTCGACTATGTGGACGGAGCATTTTTATTGCGTCGGGTAACTTGTCCGATACATGTTTCGATCGGTCTTTATGATTGGATCGCAGCTCACGTTTTTGCCGCATTCAACGATTGTCCGGCTCGGGAAAAAAGTATTACCAGCGTGCCTGATATGGGGCATTACAATTATAATCCCCGGGGACGCAGCGCGATAAAAGCGGTCATAGAAAAGTAAAATTGTTATCTTATTAATATAAAACAGGATTTTTAACATGAAAAAAAATGATTTATTACTTACTGCAGCTTTACTGTTTTGCAGTACAGCCGTTTCAGTTGCCGCTCCGGTTGAGTATACCGGAGATGATTTGAAGAAAAATGTAAGAATATCTTTCGGCGTGGCTCAAAAAGCTGCCGATATTCTGGCGTTCAAAACGGTTGCCAATAACAAAACAGCTTTGTATCAGCAAGGTCTTAAATGGCAAACATCTGAAATCAAACAAATTATCGTTACCGCCAAAACTGACAAACCCGGTCAGCTGCGTTGGGCAAGCAATACAGTTGCTGACGGCAAAAGGGCTTCGGTCAACATCTATCTGCCGATGATCGCCGATGGCGAGTACCACGATTACATTTTTGATGTTGCGGGCAATAAAAACTGGCGTGGCGTGCTGACCAACTACGAATTGCGCTGGTTCGGAGCAGCTGATACTTTGCTGGAAGTCAAAAAATTCGCCACATCAGATAAAACCACAGTCAAACTTCTGGGCAATATGCTCAAAGGCAAAGTGCAGATGTTCAAAGCCAAGTGGCTCAAGAGCAATAATGAACTTTTGATCCAAACCACTGGAGCATTCGGCGGATTTCATCAGCAGAAACTGGCGTGGAAAGCTGACGAGATCAATACTGTTTCGTTTATGCTCAAAAGTGATAAACCCGGCACTTTGCGTTACGCCTGTTCGCTGAAAAATGCGGCAAAAGGCAGTATTTCAGTGCCGGTGCAGAAAGTTCCCGGCGATAACGCCTACCATCTTTACACCTTTTATTTGTCCGAAAATCCCAACTTTGGCGGTATCCAAACTAATTATGAATTGCGGTTTACCGGCGAACCGGGTGCCACCCTCGGACTTAAAGAAGTAACTGCCGGAAAAACTGCCGGAGAAGCAAAAAAAAAATCTGAAAACGCTGTAAAAGCAGTTCCGGCAGCTGCTCCCGCAAAAGTAAAAGCGGGGTTGGCAGATATTTCCGGAGCTGCTTTACGCAAAAGTGTTCACCCCTTCCGCTTGCAGAAACTTGCTTGCCAGGAGGGGGTTGCCGGCAGAAGTTCTTACAAGGTCACAGGCGGTTTTTATCAGGAAAAAGCCAACATTGATACCAATGTTTACAAACAGGCGGAATTTACTCTGGCTGCTGATGAACCCGGCTACTGGAATTTGGCAGTATCATGCACCAAAGACGGCAAGCGTGCCACAGCGGCAGTTGCTCCGGCAGCAGTTGTGCCAGATGGCAAATACCACACTTATATATTCAATATCAGCGAAAGCATCAACTGGAAGGGCGTTGCAACCAATTGGGAGATGCGCTATCTGGGCTACGAAGCAGCCAATCTTTCAGTAAAACAAGTACGCTGGTTCAAAAACTCCAACCTTATACCCAATGCTGACAAACTGCCGGTGGGCAAAGAAGTTATTACCAATAAACTTATGCCCCGGGCAAAGTGTCAGCTCAACTGGCTGGAGGGTGAATATCCCGGAGCTGTGATGCGTTTTTATGACCGCGATTTTAAAGAGATACCCGATTCGGCGGTAACTCTCGAAGCCGGACAGAAGAGCGTGGTGTTCACCACTCCTGAAATGCTGATCGAACCCCGGATCACCGTCAAGGGCAAAGCCAAAGGTTTTCCGCAGCTGTTGCAGCTTGCCTATCTGCCGCCCCGGGAAACCGGCCATACTATTCCGTGGCGTGGCAAGTGGCTGTGGGGCAAAAAAGCACCCAGCTTCATTCACCGCAGTATCTGGTTTGAACGCAAACTTGTTTTGGATGCCGCCCCGGATTTTGCAGTATTTTCCGCCGTGGGCGACGACAGCTGCTTTGTTTATGTCAATGGCAAACATGTGGGCCACACCCGCCGGTTCAGCAATACCGGCCGTTACGATATAACCAAATATCTTAAAAAAGGTGTAAATACCATCTCCTGCCGGGTCAAAAATATCGACTCCTGGGGCGGTTTTATTGCTATGGGTTACGCCGAAGTCAACGGCAAACCCGTCTACTTTGACAGCGATGAAAAGTGGACGATGGATACCAAAAGCAATACCGACCGCTATATACCGGAATGTAAAGAACCGGCTCTGATCATCGGCGAAGCCTCCATGGCTCCCTGGCGCGGCAGAATGGCTTACCGCCACGCCGGTAAACAAGGGGTGCTTTCGCTGGTGAAAAGCGAAAAAGGCAAGATGACGGTCAAGGTGGAAGCCCTGCCGGTAACTGAAATCAAACGCCTCCGCTTTGAAGTGCTCCGCAGCAATGGCACCAAACACGATTTTATGCTCAATATCTCTCCCGGCAGCAAAGATTGGAAAGTTGGCGAAACTATTGAGCTGACTTATAATATGCCCTATTTTGATCAGGGCAAAGGCGAACTCTACTGCGTGGATGATTTTGTCCGGCTCAAAGGCAATCCCCTGCTGCATAAATTCGATGTTAAAGCCGATCCTCCGGCTTTGCGCCGTGCCCGCTGGATCACCACTCCTCGATTGATGCTGCAAATGGATGACGAAATAATCAACCCCATATTCTGGCACGCCCCGGGCGTTTACGCCACCAATGACCGGATCGCTCCGGTAGTGAACTTCCGGAACAACAACTTCAAATCCTACCGTATCAGTGCCAAGTTTGAAGACTTCTGGCTGCCGGACGGAACTTTTGATTTTACCCAATTCGACAACAGTGTTGCCACGCTGCTGACCCGGGTACCCCATGCGGTATTTGCAGTACATATTTACAGCTTTATGCCCGAGTGGTGGCTGGCACGCAATCCCGAAAGTATCAGCACCCACGAAAACAACCGCCCCCGCGACCTCTGGCTGGATAAACAGGCTTTGGGTGCCGAAAAATGGAAGACCCAGGGCGTGATCCCCCTGAAAGCCCTTTATGACCACATCAAAAAGAGCAATTATGCCGACCGGGTCTGGGGCGTAAGTTTTACTGAAAACAACTGCGGCGAAATGTTCTGGACTTCTGCCGACGCCACCCGCAGACGCTCCTATGCCGGTTACAGCCCCGCCGACCTCGCCACCTTCAAACGGATGCTCAAAGAGTGGTACAAAACCGATGCCGCCCTTGCCAAAGCGTGGAATCAGCCCGGCTTGACCTTTGACAAGGTAAAGATGCCATCCCACGAAATCGCCCGGCAGGGGAGTGTCGGCGAACTGCTGGATCCTGCAAAAGATATGATGATGATCGACTTTTTCAAGTTCCGCAGTCTGGTTCTGGCAGAAGTGTTGAACCATTTCGGGAAATTCACCAAAGAACAGACCGACGGCAAGTGGCTGGTAGGGGCTTATTACGGATATTTTTCGGAAATGATCGCCAATCCCCGCCGCAACATCCAGAGCAACGGACACAACGGTTTTATGGAAACCGTGCTGGGGCCTTACTTTGATTACACCCATGCACCTTTGCGTTACACTGTACGCAAAACCGGTCAGCCGGGAGCTTTGATGCATGTGTGGGATCCCTGGGTACTCCGGGGCAAAGCGGTGTTTATTGAACAGGATGTCCGTACCAGTTATACATTGGTTACCGACAATCTTGCCAACATAGTTTATTGCGGAACACCTGACCGCCCGCAGAACGATATCGGTCAATTCCTGCGTTCATTCGGCTGTACCATTGCCACCGGAACACTTAATTACTGGTACGACCTTTCCGGCAGTCAGTTCGACGAAAAAGCCATCAACGAAGCGGTTACTTTTACCAACGATGTCTACATGAAATTGGGCCCCGTCAAAGGCACAACACCCTTTGAAGTTTGCGTAGTCAACAGCCGGGATTCGGTGTGGTACACCAAGTATGCTGCCGACGACAACCCCACTACCATTGCTTCGGAAGCGATCTACAAGTATGTAAATCAGCTGGCGGTACCTTTCCGCAATCTGATGGTCTATGACCTTCTGGATGATAAAGTAAAACTGGAAAAACTCAAGTTTTACATCATGCACCCCATGATCATGCTGACCGCTGAACAACGCAAAAAACTTATGGAACGCTTTGAAAAAGAAAAAGCAGTAGTGGTGTGGCTTTACAGTGCCGGTGCTTCTTACCCCACCCATGGACCTTCGGCAAAGAACAACGGCGATTTTTTGGGTATAAAGTTTGATATGGTTTTGGATAAAGTCAAACCGGCAATGACCCTGATCCCGGAATTCGGCAGCCTTAAAGCCGAAAACGATTTTGTCAGCAGCCCCTGGTTCTATCCGGTGAGCGGCTACGACCGGGTCATCGGCAGGACTGCCGACGGCAAACCGGCACTGGTGGAAAAGAAGATCAATGGTGCCACGCATTATTTCAGCACCCTTACCAATCTGCCGGTAGAGTTTTATGCCAAATTGATGGAAAAAAACAACATCCGGCGTTATAGTAAGGTTTTGAACAAAGACCAATACTGGATCGGCAACGATGTGCTGTTTTTGCACGCCACCGGCTCCGGCGAGCGGGCGCTTGAACTGCCCGCAGGCTGTTACGCCAAAGGTATTGCCGGGCCGGTACCGGAAAAACTCCAGTCCGGCGAAAAGTTCAAAGTCCGAAGCGGTATGACCTACGGCTTTCAGATCATAAAAAAATAAACAACCTTGTTCCCCGGTCTGCTTGACCGGGGAAGTATTGCAGACAAAAAATCATGAGTCAGAAATTACAACACAAATTGTTTTGGAATTGGGATCACTCCACAAATTGGAAACTCAATGTTAATGGCATACAAAATACCGGTGTGGGCAACTATTACACCAAAGCGCCCGAGGTCTTTGAAACCGACTTCAAACGCATGGTGGACTTTGCCGCCGCCAACGGCATCGACGGTGTGGGTGTAGTAGGTTTGCTGCGGGAGTGCCACGGCGGAGAGTTTGCCGCCCGCAGATTGTGTACCTACGCCCGGGAAAAAGGCGTGAGAATTTACCTCATTGCCGGACTTTACAGCTACGGCGGACTTTTTTATGAAGGCAATCACCCGTTGAGTCTGGAAAATTTTCTTGCCAAAAATCCCGATTGTATCGGCAGAAATATCGGCGGCGACAAAACCGTTGTCCCCCGTACCGACAAGCACAATAAAATTGAATATTGCGGCTGCCCCTCCAACAAAACTTTGAATAACTATATACTTGATTGTCTGGATCTCTTGTTCCGCATGATCCCGGATCTGGGGGGTATTCAAATGGAAGTCGGCGACAGCTGGCTGGGACTTTGCCATTGCGACAAGTGCCGGGAGCGGCGGGAGGCGATGAATGCCGATAAACTCCGCAGTCCTGCCTTCTACTTTGCCGATATGGCAAACATCTATCCGCAAGCCGGCGAGGTGGTCCGCACCAGCAATCCGGATGCGTGGGTGATTTGCGAAATGTACGGACACTTCCGCAACAACCCGACTTATTTTGATGCCGGAAATCCGGCGATGAAAGAACTTTTGAAAATGCCGGAAAGTACTTTTCTGCAGTGGGGCGACCGCGGCGTAAATTACGAAGCGTGGGCAAAAGAGCCCTTACTGCCGGAACATTTGCGGAAATACCAGCATATTTTCCGCTGCCATCACTCCACCCAGTGGTCAGGCGGAAGGCACACGCTGGCGGTGGAAGAAGTCCGGCGGCAGTGCGAAATGGCGTATAAGTCGGGTATCCAGAATGTATCCATGTTCGGAGAGTGTTCGCCCTTTAATTCGACCAGCGAATTCAACTATCTGGCGTTGAATTACTTTGGCGATAACCCCTTGAACAGCACCAGCGATTTTGCCAGAGATGTCATGGCACCGTTGCTGGGCGGTTCTTACGATAACGCATTGCGTTTTCTGAAGTTTGGAACGCTGATAAAAGAGCCGGAAAAGATCACCGCCGCAGTTCAGGAAATCGCAAAGATCTGCGCCAGCATAAAAAATGCCGAAGCATTGCGCCGTTGGATCTATTTAGCCAACTATCTCAACAGTTACAACTGGGAATTTCAGCATACTAAAAGAGCAGCAAATGCCGCCAAACTGAATTTGGATATGATGTGATCTGTTTTGATTTGTAAAAAACATAACCGGGTGCTGCAAACCAGCCAGAACAGTTTGCAGCACCTTTTTTTATTTGGCTTGCAGATCATCGAATTTCCGGTGGCTGGCGTTTATCAGCATCCGGCGGCAGATCATAAACAGCATAGTGCCGTTGACCGCAAAAACCAGCACCCACGACACCGGATAAGAGATCATCAAACTTTCCATACACGGTTTGAGCGGAAAGATCGCAAACACCCAGAACACCCGGAACGCACATGCCCCCAGCAGTGTTACGATCGTCGGCATCAAAGAATATCCCAACCCGCGTAAAGCACCGCCGACGATTTCCATGATCGCCAGCAGAAAATAAAATGTCAGCTGATAATTGATCCGCACCAGCCCCCATTTGATAACTTCCGGATCGGCATTGAATATGGCAAGCAAACTCTCTTTGAACAAATGACAGATCCCGGTCAGAGTCAAAGCCATAAATATTGCGCACCCCAGACAGATGAAGATACTGCGCATGATCCTTTTATATTGTCTGGCACCGTGATTTTGCCCCACAAAACTTACCACCGCCAGCGCAAATGCCGAAAAGGTCGTATGGATCATTCCTTCAATGGAAAGCGCCGCCGTACTCCCGGCAATAGCCTGCCAGCCGAAGCTGTTGATGGTAGATTGGATGATGATGTTGGAAAAAGAAAACAGCATCCCCTGCACTCCGGCGGGTAATCCGATACGCAGCAGCTCTTTAAGCACCGGCCAGTGAAAATGCAGTTTCTTCCATTGTATCCGGTATTCCGGATTGCAGCTCTTGAGCGCCCGCAATACCAGCACCGCCGACAATACATTCGAAAGCTTGGTAGCGATCGCCACCCCCGCAACATCCATATTGCACGCCAGCACAAAAAACAAATTCAGCACCACATTCATAACCCCGGCTATGACCATATAGATCAATGGCCGTTTGGTATCGCCGATGCTGCGCAATATGGCGCTGCCGAAACTGTAAAGGATCATGAAAGGTATACCCAGACACCAGATCCACAAATAAAGTGCCGCTTTATCCATGATCTCAACTGGCACCGCCATCATGTGCAGCGCCGGTTTGGTTATCAAAAGTCCGAATACCGCCATGGCCGCCCCGCCGATACAAGCGATCGCCATAGAAGTATGCAGCGTGTGGAACAAGTTGACCTTGTCTTTAGCCCCGGTATAGCGCGCAACCAGCACATTTACTGCTGAACTGACCCCTAAAAACAAATTCAGCATCAACATTGTAAATGCCGGAGCCGCCCCCACCGCCGCCATGGCTTCGCCCGGAGCAAATCTGCCCACAACGATCAGGTCCGCCGCATGGAACATCAGGCTCAAGACGTTAGTCAGCATCAGCGGAACAGAAAATCTGACGATCTTGCCCAGCAATGGGCCATGACACATATCGATCTGATATTTACCTGTTTTTTTCACTTCCGGATCCCGTAATAATTATAGCGTTTATACGATTTTATTAATATAACTCTATAAGGAATGAAAGTCAAACTCAACAGACAAGTTCAATCAAACAAACCGGCAGCAGCTTTTTCTTTGACCAACAGATCGAGCGTTTCTTCATCCAGACTTTTTTCCAATGCTCCGCCGATACTTTTTACCGCCCGGATATACTGACTGACAGCATCTTCTCTGGCAAGCCACGACTTTTGTGCAGCACTTTCGTCAAGTGCCGCGACAACTTGCCGGGCTATGGAGAAAGCAAACTCTTTTACAAGTTCACCGTTTGCAGCGCCATTTTGCCGCAGCCGGTGATAAAGCTGCATAGAGTTTATATGCAATACCCGGGTACGCGGATAGTGCGAACACATCAGATTCCACGGTTCGCTGTCGGGCAAAGTTGCGTCGCCGCTGTTGCGGAAATCGCTCCGCAGCAATACTGCCGGCATATCCACCATCTTGGCAAAACAAAATTCCACCACCGTACCGGAATCAGGATCGCAGCCGTCAAAGTTGGCAACAATGCAATCGCATTTATACAACAACTCAAAGTCGGCATCGCGAATGCTTTGCGATGAACGCTCCACGACTTCGCACTCGCCATTCTGGGGCAGCATTACTTTATATCTGTTCCCGGAGATTTTCTCCACTGCGTCAGCCAGCAGCAGATTGCCGCAGAGGTCTTTGGCATCAAAAAGATCCCCTGCCCAATAAATTTTCAAAGCTCTTTTCTGCATAAAACTCATCCCGTAAGATTATCTGATAGTTTTATTTTAGCACAAAAACCATCGCTTTGCAAGTCTGCTGCAGAAATGAGCGGCAAATTTTCTTAATATTTGTTTTTTGCTGACTCTCCGGGAACGAAATCCGCCGGCGCATGGTCAATTTATGGCAATACGGCAGCATTGGCCGACCAACAACATTAAACAAAGAGGTAAAAAAAATGAACGACTTTTTTACTCGGATCTGGCAGATCATTGTAGAAAGCAATCTGTTGAACGTGACCGGAGCAATATTGATATTGCTGATAGGTTATCTGGCGGCGCTGACCCTGGGGCGCAAAAGCACCAATCTTATTCAGCGCATAGCCGTCAAAACCACCGTCATGCCCGACGGCACAGTTATTTTGCCGGTCAGCCGCACGGCAAAAGTTTTCGGCAGAGTGGTATACGGTATCGTTATGCTGCTGGCGGTGCTGGGGTGCTTGTCGATACTGAAACTGGATGCGGCGGCAGCTCCATTGCAGGAATTTATCACCGGCATAACCGGCTATCTGCCCAATATTGCCGGAGCGCTGCTGCTCTTTTTCATGGCGTGGGTATTATCCGAAATAGTAAAAATGCTTTGTACATCATTTCTGCGCATGAGCAAACTCACCGGCAAGCTCACCGCCTGGAGCGAGGAAAAGTGCGATTCCGAAAAATGCGTGCGGTATATTGCCCAAACTGCCGGATACATCTTCTATTTGTTCTTTTTGCCGGCAATACTCAATGCCTTGAAGATCTACGGCATAACCCGGCCGCTGCAGAGCATGTTCGAAAAATTCCTCACTTTCATACCCAATCTGGCGGCAGCGCTGCTTATACTGCTTATCGGTTTGTGGGCGGCAAAACTTGCCCGTAAAGCGGTAAAAGGCCTGGTGGTTATCAGCAAAATCGGCGAATTGACCGAAAAACTTGATATTGCCGGCAAACTCAACAACGGCAGTCTGGCGGCAATGGCGGGCTGGACAGTTTATGTTTTGATCGCATTGCCGGTGGCGGCAGCAGCTTTGACCGCCTTGGATATAGATATTTTGTCCAGAGCAGTAGCAGGATTTTTCCGGGATGTCCTGGCGGTATCCGGCGAAATAGCAGCGTCGGCAATAATCCTTTTTGTTACGGTCATTGCGGGGGCTTTTGCTGCCAAACTGGTGGAACGCTTTACTGCCGCGTGGGGGGTGGACGGCTTTTGCACATGTGTGATGCACGACCAATCAAAACAGCAAACTGTCAAACTCTCTGCCGCCGCCGGCAAGATAACTTATATAGCGTTGATGGTTTTGGCAAGTGTGGCGGTTTGCGATATATTGGAGTTTGAAAAATTAGCTTCGATCATCCGGCGCTTTGCCATCTTCGGCGGCAATATTATTGTCAGCATGATCGTACTTGCCATCGGCATAAAACTAACTGATATTGCAGCCGATCTGGTCAAAAACAAATTCAATGGTTATTGGGTCGCTGCTGTGCGGATCGCTGTGATGATCTTTACTGTGGCGCTGGCGATCAGCAATCTTAAACTGGGCAGCAGCATTGTGGAAACAGCCTTTGCGCTGACGCTGGGCGCTGTATCGATCGCCATTGCGCTGGCATTCGGTCTGGGCGGCAGAGAAGCCGCCGCCAAACTCCTTGCTCAATGGATGGATAAAAACACAAAGTAAGTCCGGCAGAGTTTTATCCTGTTGACAAAACTCCTGTTTGTCGGCAGCGCAATAATGTGTTGCCGCAAAACAGGAGTTTTTTATGTATAAGCAAAAGTGTTTTATCGGATCACTCATGGCAGCAGTTGCGCTTTTGGCCGGCGGATGCACATCCGGTGTCACCGCCCTCACCCGCAGCGCATCAGGCAAAAATCTGGATATCAATGGTTATCTGATGATGGGCAGGATCGAATCAGCCAATGCCGAAACCGCCACTCCCCGCGGTGAGTTTTTCATGGGCAGAGTCAATTACAAATCCCGTCGTGTGGCGATAAATGCCGATCAGAAAGTTCCCACCACCGGAAATTTCCGGGCGACTTGCACCAACTCCATATTCGGCACCCGCGAAGTGCTTATAGAGTATGATTTTACCGCCGCCAACAGTCAGGATACCGCGCTGGCACTGGAAAAATTCAATCAGCAATGCCAAACAGCACAATCAGTATTGATAGCAGAATAATACTTGACAAAAAAACTGCGACATACCTTTTACAGTATGCCGCAGTTTTGATTTCAAGAGAAAAAACGCTGTTATTTATTGTTCTTCGCGGGATTTGGCAAAAAGCGCTGTCACTTCATTGCCGGGAGCTTTATCCAAAAGCGAAACCACGACCACCGCGATCAAACCGGCAAAAAATCCGGGGATGATCTCGTAGATCAATGTCCAGCCCATGAAAGAGTACCACAGAGCATCCACCACAAAACCGGCGGCAATACCGGCAAAAGCGCCTTTGTAAGTCATACGTTTCCAGAAAAGCGCCAGCAAAATTACCGGCCCGAAAGCCGAACCGAAACCAGCCCATGCACAGGAAACCAGACCCATGATCCCTTTGCAGGAGGGATTTGCCGCAACAAAGAACGCCACCGCGGCGATCACCACCACGATGATTCTGCCAGCCCAGAGCATTTCCCGGTCAGAAGCATCTTTGCGGAACAAGGGCTTGTAAAGGTCCGAAGCAAACGCCGAAGCCGATGCCAAAAGCTGGCTGTCGGCAGTACTCATGGCCGCTGCCAGAATTGCCGAAAGCAGTATACCGGCGCAGAAAGCCGCCACCGCCAATGCTCCGGTGTTGCTGCCGATCCAGTCAAAGACATTGCGCACCATATTGATAAAAACCAGTGTTTCGGCATCTTTGGCCCGGGTCAGACTGTCCCCCAGAAATCTTCTGCCGACCAACCCCACCAGCGAAGTAGCAAACAAGATCAAAAAGAGCCAGCAGCAGCCGATGATCCGGGATTTTTTCATTTCTTTTTCGCTCTTTACCGAAAAGTAACGGATAAGAATGTGGGGCATACCAAAGTAACCCAAGCCCCAGCCCAAACCGGAAATAATATCCGAAAAACTCTTCCAGTTGAAGTCGCCGCCGGAAAGCACATTATAATAATTTTCCGGCAAAACCACTGTCGGAGCAGTAAAACTGCTGCCCTGCATCATGCTGACCGCCAGAATGGGTATGAGCATCAGAGCGCCCAGCATGATCATCCCCTGAAAGAAGTCAGTCCAGCACACCGCGTTAAAGCCGCCGAGAAAAGTGTATATCACAATAACCACGCTGGCAATGATCATGGCAGTTTTGGGATTCATGCCCAGAACCGTATTGAACAGAGTACCGCAAGCGTAAAGGCTCGAAGCTGTGTATACGCAGTAGGTTATCACAAAAACCAACGCCGAGATCACCATGATCCCTTTATGCTCCGTACAAAATCTCCGGGTCAGAAATTGTGGTATGGTAATGGAGTCGCCCGCCACAATAGAGTATCTGCGCAGCGTAGGTGCCACCCAAATCCATGCGGCAATAGTTCCCAGCAGCAGACCGACGGCGATCCACAACTGACCGATTCCCAAAAGGTAAATGCACCCCGGCAAACCCATAAGCACCCATGCGCTCATGTCAGAAGCTCCGGCGGAAAGCGCCGAAACCCAGCCGTTCATATTTCTGCCGCCCAGAAAGTATTCTTTTTCGGTACCGCCATTTCTGCGGTCTTTAAGAAAAAAGTACACCCCGATCCCCAGAACCAGGACGAAATAGCAGATCAGCGCTGCAAATTCAGATTTGTTCATTCCCATTTCTCCGTAATTAGTTGTAAACAATGAAAGTTATAATATAGCATAAACTTGTGATTATTCAACTTTTCGCTTGACAATATCTTGATAAAGCTGTATATTATACGGATGTATATGAATACTTTTACTCAACGCAAAGGAATAAACCAATGGACGACGCCCTCGAAACACCCCAAATCAAGGTAAACTGGAAGATCAATCTTTTTGTGATCTGGCTTTCGCAATTTCTTGCCATGGTGGGTTTCGGCTGCTGCATGCCCTTTATTCCATTGCTGCTCAAAGAAAATCTGCATATCGATGACCCGAATTTGCGGGGGATCTACACAAGTATATACTATCTGGCGGCGATGTTGAGCCTTTGCGTTGCTACGGTCGTCTGGGGGATTCTGGCGGACCGTTTCGGCCGTAAACTTATGCTGCTGCGTGCCAGTTACGCTGCCGCGCTCTTTTACCCGCTGCTGGCTTTTGCCCCCAACTTCTGGGTACTGGCAGCTATCCGTTTTGTATGTTCATTCTTCTCCGGCACGGTGAACCCGGCTCAAACGCTTCTGATCGCCACCAGCCCCAGCGAAAAGCATGGTTTTGTGCTGGGGGTGTTGAGCACGGCAGTTTCCAGCGGCAATATGCTGGGGTATATCCTGGGCGGGGTGCTGGTGGACCGTTTCGGCTATACCAATGCCTTTCTTACTTGCGGCGCGATCTATCTTGCCAGCGGGATGCTGGTGCACATCTTTGCCAAAGATGACTTCAGCGTGGCTCTGGCAAAAAAGCAGCGAACAAAATCGCCTTACAAACTCAAGGATGTTGCCACCCCGGCAGTTATCTGGCTGATGGTGATGTTTTTGCTGGTAGGGGTTTCCACCCGCCTGATCCAGCCCTATCTGGCACTTTTGGTGGAAAGAGTTCACGCCGAACGCGCCGCATTTTTTACCGGGATCGTCAGTTCGGCTTCATCGGTGGGGGGATTTTTCTCCGGCTTGTGTCTGGGCTGGCTCTGCGACCGCTTTGCTCCGCGTAAACTGCTGCTGCCGCTGTTGATCATCGGCGGGGTGTTTACTGCCGGCATGGCGTATTCGCCCAACATAACCATGCTTGTCGTAACCAAATTCGTTGCGGCATTTGCCGGCGGCGGGATAAAACCGGTGCTGCAGCTGATGCTGACCAAGATCACCCGCCCCGAATTGCGCGGTACTTACTTTGGCTGGTCCGGCAGTTTGAATACCGCCGGAGGGATCGTATGTTCATTCCTCGGAGCAACAGTGATCTGGCTTTCTGATGTGCGTGGAGTCTATATAGCAGCGGCATTGATCCTTTTCATAATGATCCCGCTGATGATCCCCACCGTGCGGGCAATGAAAAAAGAATTTGTGGTCGATCCGGATGCAACTGCCAAAGAGCTGAAAAAATAATGCAGTTGGAAAGCTGCCTGTTTTATCTGTAAAAAAAATCACCCCGGATTTTCAAACGTCCGGGGTGATTTTTTACCTGCAAAGCAATTAATTCAGATACACCGGCGATGTCCAGAGCATTCTGCCGTCTTCCAAATGCAGCCGGGCAAATACGAAACCTTGTCCGGCACATTTGTTTACCGCCTTGAACTTGCAGTCGCAGGTGTTTTTTGCCAACTCCTGCACAAAGGCGTTTTCGCCATTGATGACGATTTCCAGGCGTTTGAGTTTTTCTTTACCGGCAGCACGGAAAGTTATTTCCATAGCGTCGCCTTCGGCAAGAGAAAGCGTTTCGCCCATGATCGCACCATTCAAACGCATATCGCAAAGGGTGCGGGCACCCAAGCTGGCGTAAGTACGCCGTGCGCACAACGCTTCGTGCAAGTTTTTGCGGGTCAGCTCCTTGACCAATACGGCAGTCAAGCCGCTGTTGGCGGTGCGGTCGCCGGTATACCCCACTGCGGGCATCCCCAAATGGGTATCGGTACCGCCGAAAAATGCCACTTTGTCGCCCCGCAAAAGATAGTCCATACTGCCTACTTCCGGCGGGCGTTTGTAGTGTGCCATTTGCAGACACTGCACCGGTGTGGGCAGTTTGCCCAACTGGGTACTCAACACTTCCAGCCGGTGATAACCAACCAGCCAATCTTTTTTGGCGGCAAATTTTGCAATCATTTTTTGCACTTCTTCATGCTGGAGCTTGCCCTCGGGCGTATCAATACGCTTGATGCGGTAATAATCGGTTTCCCGGTTGAACTCCGGCGATAAGTAAGTGTGATACTCATCGTTGAAACACCACAAATTGCAATAGCTGTAATATTCAAAGCCGGGGATGATGACAAATTCGTTATCCACAGTGCTTTCTTCGTATAGTTTACGCAGTTTTGCCCACTTTTCTCTGGACCATACCCGCCATGCCAGAGAGTGTTCGATGTGTTCATTGAACGCCATAAAGTCAAGCTTCTGCCAATCTCTTGCCCGCTGCATGACTTCTTCGGGTTCGCCCATGCCATCCGATTCCCGGGTATGCACATGCATATCGCCCCAGGCGATGCGGTAACCGAGATCGCTCAAAAATCCCGGATCGCAATAGTTACTTTCGCCGGAGGTGATCCCCGGATAAAATGCTTTGATTTCAAAGGGTTCATTATCTTCCAGCGGCAGCTCAAAAACTGCGTTGCCTTTATTCAATGCAAGTTTCTGTTCTTTACCGTTATAAGCCAAAACCACTTCATTATTGAAGTTTCTATCCGCCATAAAACGGGCGGCTTGGGATTGTTCGGCGGTGACCGAGCCCCGGACTTTTTTGCCGGAAAAGTTGTTGCTGACCCTTACTTGCAGCGACTCTGCGGGGGTATCTGCCAGATAAAATGGCATTTCCGGCAAGGCAAAGAATTTTTCCTCCGCCGTCCGCAGCCAGCCATCGAAAAAGATGGTTTCCGGCTGGGTGGGTACGGGAAAATCCTTCACTATCACCCACTCAACCGGGGTGCGGACTTCCAGCACCGGCCAGCTCCAGAGAGCATCAGCATTTTCCGGCAAGATAAAAAGCTCTTCTGCCTTGCACTGATTTATTGAGTTGAAGGGCAGAAAAATCATCAATATATTGCCGGAACCATTCAATTCCTCCGGCACGATCAATTTCATTTTTGCCGGTTTTCCTGCCGGCAGATGATATTCTTCGGTTTTACACCAAGCCTCGCCGTTCCAGACCAGCGTTTTCAGTCCGACTTGGGCTGGCTGGGCGAAAATCCGCCATTTGTTGCTCCGTACTGAAGAGATCCAGCCGGGTTCACCGTTATAAATAAAGTCCATTTTTCACAACTCCGTTCCAATAAAATTGAGTATATTTATCCCGGTATTCCGACTTGAATTTGCACGCCGGGTGGGAGTGATAGCGGGCTGCTTCCGTACCCAAACGGGAATACTCGTTGAGTATTTCGCCGGGGATCGGTTCAAAGCAGAGTCGGAACTCGTCATAATATACATCCAAAACCAAATATCCCGCAGGAAAATGGGTAAGCTGCGGCAGATTTATCTGGGTAAAATCATTGATCTTGACTTGAGCTGCCACGTTTTTGTGGCCAATGCAAGCCAAACCGTGGGTAAGTTTGAGTTTTTCCAGCATGTCGACACACTCGTCGCTATCAAAAATCACCTTATCGGCATCGGGTATCCACTCGTCGGCAAAAAGCTGAAAGTGGCTGAACAGCAGCAGCGGCTTATCTGTTTTGATAAGCTCAACGACTTCCCGGTTGCAGGGCTTGTTCAAGCGGCCGTTGCCGGTATCCAACCCCGCCAGCTGGATATTGTCACGCTCAAAAAAGAAAGTGGTGTTTTTGAACAGATCAGCAAACCGCACATCGCCCCCATGCACCACATCGTGATTGCCGGGTACAGCCAGCACCGGAATATTCACGCTTTTGATGATGGATTCCAAAGCGGCAAATTCGGCTTCTTTGCCGCCGTCAGCCATATCGCCGGGGCCGATGATGTAATCAGCGGTCATGGCGGCTTGCTGCATCAAACTGCGAACCAGCATAATGCTGTCGCTGTGCAGTCTGCCGTGACAGGCATTGGTGCGGGTGGATAAATGAGTATCCGAAAAAAGTGCGATCCGGAAGAGCCGTTCCTGCCGGGGCAAAGGCAAAGTTCTGAACGCAAGTTCAATAAACTCATCTTTAATGGAAACTTTGACCTTGTACTCCGTATCGGGCGTAAGCTCTTCAAAAATGAACCGCCCCGCCAGATTGCCGGTTTGCTCCTGCACAACAGGTTCGCTGCCGCCGGTAAGTTCAGCCACAACCGGGGTTGACCACCCGGTATGACTGTAACGCAGCATCATTGAGTTGGTGGTTACTTGCTGAATATTGATCCAGCAATCAAGGCGGCGGCCGAAAATATCAGAACTCATTTATTACTTTTCACTCCAGAGATAAACTTTTACATCAAAGGGGGCAAATTTATCGTTGATAACGTTATCCGCAACTTTCACACTTTTGCCGCTTAAAGCCTCTTTGACCGTTTTGGGCATCTTCAAATCAACCGTCAAAGCCACATCATCCAAGGCTTCTCGACGGTTGTTGACTGCCAAAAGCATCCAGCTGCCGTCAGCTTTACGCCGCAAACAATAGCTTACATCGGGCACAGCATCTTTTACTGTTTTCTTTTTGCCCAACTTTACATCGGCAAGCAATTCGTCACGATCAACAAACTTTTTCAGATAATCAACTGTGGCTTTATCGTGATTGCTACTAACCAGCTCATCGTGCCAAGTGCCCAAATAGTAATCCTTGAACTGCGAAAGTTCTTTCAAAGTGGGGTAGACCACACTTTCCCGGTAAGGTTGTTTGC
Source organism: Lentisphaeria bacterium (assembly GCA_017504585.1). Lineage (GTDB taxonomy): Bacteria > Verrucomicrobiota > Lentisphaeria > Victivallales > Victivallaceae > SIG78. The sequence goes on along the minus strand of JAFVQX010000041.1, from coordinate 568 downwards.
AGCGGTTGAGCCGCCAGCCAATAATTCCCATAGCCCCCCGGGTAATGGGTGCAAAGTAGAGATAGCGCAGCTCTTTGCGGGTGGCAAAAGTCCAGTTGCCCCGGAGATTGTTGAAAGTCGGGGGCATGTAAACAACCGTTCTGGAGCCACCGGCATTGCGGGCAGCGTTCACTGCCCGGCTGGCATCCAACGATACTTCGTAGAGATTGCCCGAAAACTCCGGCTGATTTTTACCCTTGCCGCGGGGATACTGGTCAGCAATCAAAACATCGTAAAGCGGAGCAACATCTTTGTAAGTACCCCACCAGGCAATAATGGGCATTTGGTATGCTCCGGGGTGATGTTTGTCGATCAATGGCTTGAGCCAGCCCAGCCAGTCATTCAAAGCATAGCCGATGCGGTTGATGTCTTTACCTTTGTGATTGGCTTTAAAGTAATTGGTAAAGATGTTTTCCGGTTCGTCCACGCTGTAACCGATCACATTGGGCTGTTTGGCTAAATAGGTCAATGCTTCGGCAACGAACTTTTCCCGATCCTTGACTTCATCAGCGTTCAAGGGGCGGTATTT
>JAFVQX010000040.1 GCA_017504585.1 Lentisphaeria bacterium | reverse complement strand
TCGAGCCGCCGAACTGCGTCACGGGGTTATCCCCGGCATCGAAAAACAGATCAAAGCTGCCGAAGAAACCATTAAAAACAATCAGGGCGAACGGCTGCTCAAAGAGGAAGTCGATGCCGAAGATATTGCCAATATCGTCAGCCGCTGGACCCACATACCTGTAAGCAAGCTGCTGGCAAGCGAAAAGGCCAAACTTTTGAAGCTGGCAGATACTTTGCACGAAAGAGTCGTAGGGCAGGACGAAGCTGTTCAGGCGGTCTCTGACGCGGTTTTGCGGGCGCGTGCCGGCCTGCAGGACCCCAACCGGCCTATTGCCAGTTTCATCTTCCTCGGTCCCACCGGGGTCGGCAAAACCGAATTGGCGCGGGCTTTGGCGGAACAGTTGTTTGACGATGAACGTGCAGTGGTGCGTATCGATATGTCTGAATATATGGAAAAGCACAATGTTTCCCGTCTGGTGGGGGCGCCTCCCGGATATGTGGGGTACGAAGAAGGCGGGCAGCTCACCGAAGCGGTGCGGCGCAAGCCTTATTCGGTAGTGCTTTTTGATGAAATCGAAAAAGCCCATTACGACGTATTCAATATTCTTTTGCAGATATTGGAAGATGGCAGAATAACCGATTCGCAGGGCAGGGTGGTGAGCTTTAAAAATACCATTATCATCATGACCAGCAATCTGGCAAGCCATTTGATCCTCGAGCATAAAGGCAATGTCGACGAGGTCAAAGATGTGGTCAGCGATGAATTAAAACGCCACTTCCGCCCGGAATTTCTCAACCGTATCGATGAAGTACTGATCTTCCGGCAGTTGGGCATGAGCGATATGCTCAAGATCGTGGATATCCAGCTGGAGCGTTTCCGCAAACGGTTAAGTGAATACGACGTCAAGCTTTCAATCTCCGATGAAGCCAAATCGCTGATCGTGGAAAACGGTTTTGATCCGGCATTCGGCGCCCGTCCGCTTAAACGGGCTGTTATCCGCGAGCTTGAAACACCGGTATCGCGCCTGATAATTTCGGGCGAACTGGTCAATGGCGGCGAATTGCAGGTTTCTGCCGGTGATGACGGCAAGATAAAATTTGTCTGTCTGCCGCCGGTTGAAGCTTGATCGGTTGCCGGCTGCTCCCGATGCTGAAAATATTTACAAAAGTATTTTCAGCATCAGCGGAGCGGTAACAATGGAAAGCAGTGTGGTTATAATGATCGCCTGACTTGCCAAATCTATATCGCCGCCGTAACGGCGCGCCACCAGTACCGAACTGGAGGATACCGGCATCAGAGAAACCACAGCCAGCACCCGGAATATATCTTCGGGTATGGGCAAAAGTTTCAAAAGCAATATAATTGCTATGGGCAGCAGAATCAGCCGCACCACGCTCAAATAAAATACATCAAACAAGTGATTGGTCAGTTTGCCCGCGCTGTTGTAGATCGCCGCCCCGATGCCGATCAGCACCAGCGGCAATGCGGCGTTGCCCATGGTATTGCACACTTTGGCAAGCACTGTGGGCAGCTGGATATCGAATGCAACCAGCAATAAGGCGATCACCACCGAGTAGAGGTTGACCGAAAAGATATTTTTTAACGTTTCCTGCCGGGAACTGCCGCCGAATGCCGCGATCCCCAGTGTCCAGAACCCGATGGTGGAACCGATGTTCATCAACAGCAGCAAACTTACATATTTATCGCCCCACAAATTATCCAGCACGATCAGCGGCAGAAAAAGGTAATTATTGCAAGTGCAGAAGTGCTGAAACATCGCCTTGCGTTCTTTAGTGCCATACCGCATAAAGCGGCTGAAAAATTTGCCCAGCAGCATGCCGAATGCCATTATGGCAAAACCCATTACCGGCAGTATCCAGGTGCCCAGCAGCTGGTCGGCTTTGAAGTTGCGGGTAATGCTGCCGATGGTCATCAAAGGGAAAAGTATATCCAATGTCAAATTGGAAAGCTGCTGGATGCCGTTTTTATCTATGATTTTTTTGCGGGTCAGGAATGCCCCGATGCCGAAGGCAATAAAAGTTTCCAATATTGCCAGAAAAGTCTGATATGCTACATTCATTTTATAAATAATCCTTCAAATATCTCCCGGTATGTGATTTACGGTTTTTTGCCACCGCTTCGGGCGTGCCGCTGGCAATGAGTTCGCCGCCCGCCGAGCCGCCTTCCGGACCTATATCAATAATATGGTCAGCGGTTTTGATCACATCCAGATTATGTTCGATAACCAGCACACTGTTGCCCATATCCCGGAGTTTGAACAGCACTTTCAATAGCTGATCCACATCCGCCAGATGCAAGCCGGTGGTGGGTTCGTCCAATATATACATGGTATGGCCACGGGGGATCCGGCAGAGTTCGCTGGCGAGTTTCACCCGCTGGGCTTCGCCCCCGGATAAGGTGGTGGCGGGTTGACCCAGTTTGATATACCCCAGACCCACTTCCTGCAAAGTGGCAAGTTTGCGTTTTAACGGCGGAACATTTTCAAAGAAATCCACCGCCTGATTTACGGTCATATCCAATATTTCGGCAATATTGTGTTTTTTGTAACGCACATTGAGCGTTTCCGAATTGAACCGCTTGCCGCCGCATGCACTGCACTCCACATAGACGTCGGAGAGAAACTGCATTTCGATTTTCTTGATGCCGTCGCCTTTGCATTCTTCGCACCGGCCGCCCTTCATGTTGAAGCTGAAACGCCCCGGCGTGTAGCCGTGGGGCTTGGCTTCGGGCGTTTCCGCCATCAGTTTGCGGATCATATCAAATGCCCCGATGTAGGTTGCCGCATTGCTGCGGGGAGTTCTGCCGATGGGGCTCTGGTCGATGATGATTGCTTTGTCGATCAACTCCAGATTTTCGATGCTTTCGTGTTTGCCGGGCGCCAGATCCATGATCTTCTGCTGTTGATTCAGTGCCCGCACCAGTATTTCGTTGACCAGCGAGCTTTTGCCCGAACCGGATACGCCGGTAACGCAAGTAAAAGTCCCCAGCGGGATCTCCACATCGATATTTTTCAGATTGTTGTGGCAGCAGCCGTTGAGCTTGATGCTTTTGCCGTTCCCCGGATATCGTTTTGCTGGAACAAGAATATTTTTTCTGCCTGCCAGATAATCCCCGGTGGGCGAACCGACCACTTTTGCCACCTCTTCCGGCGAACCTTCGGCAACGATCTCGCCCCCGGCACGACCGGCACCCGGACCCAGATCCATAACATAATCAGCCGAACGGATGGTGTCGAGGTCGTGTTCCACCACGATCACTGTATTGCCGATATCCCGGAGCTTTTTCAAGGTGTCGATCAAAAGATCATTATCCCGCTGGTGCAGACCAATGGAGGGTTCGTCCAGAATATACAAAACCCCCACCAATGCCGAACCCAGCTGGGTGGCAAGGCGGATGCGTTGGGCTTCGCCGCCGGAAAGTGTGCCGGATGAGCGGTCAAGAGAGAGGTAAGACAATCCCACATCGCAGAGAAATTTCAACCGGGAGCGAATCTCCCGCAACACATCTTCGGCGATCTGGCTTTTTTCTTTATCCAGCTCAAGATCATTGAGAAATTCTGCCGCTTCGGCTATACTTAACGCATTGAATTTATCAATGGAAAGCCCGCCTACTGTTACCGCCAGACTTACCGGATTGAGCCTTGCACCGTGACAAGCCGGGCAGATTTGCGGAGCAAGATAGCTTTTCAGCCGTTCCCGCACCGAGTCGCTTTCGGTTTCCACCATCCGGCGGCGCATATTTTCCAATATACCTTCAAAGGGTTTTGACCAGTGGAACTTTTTGCCTCTTATATAATAATCGAATTCCAGATGTTCTTCGCCGCTGCCGTATAGCAGTAAATGTTTTATATCTTCCGGCAAATCCCGGAATGGTGTGGTCAGCATGTTGGGTATATTCTTCCACTCGGCGATCTTCCGCAGCAGCATGTTGTAATACATTATCAAATGCCGGGGGCCCCGCCGCCAGCCGGGAATGGCGCCGTTGCGGATGGATTTGCTGTCGTCGGGGATGGCAAGTTCGGCAGCCATCACCATTTGCACCCCCAAACCGTTACAGGTAGTGCAGGCTCCATAGGGGCTGTTGAACGAAAAATTTCTTGGCAGGAGTTCGCCGAAACTTACTTTGCACTCCACGCAGGCAAGGTGTTCACTGTATTTGGTTTCCTCCCACTCGCCGCTGGCAGGATCCTGCACCAGCAAAGTCAACATTCCGTTGCCGTGTTTGAGGGCGGTTTCCACGGAGTCGTTGACCCGGGAGCGATCCATATTGCCCGATACCAGACGATCCACCACAATATCTATATAGTGGCGGAGGGTTTTGGCAAGTTTGATTTCTTCGGGGTCATCAATGGTGATGATTTCGCCGTCGATGCGGCAGCGGAGAAAACCGTCGGTATGGATTTTTTCGATAATATCCCGGTGTTCGCCCTTTCTGCCATCTACTGCCGGAGAGAGGATCATCAGTTTTTTGCCTTCCGGCAGCTCCATGATCTGATCGGTTATGGCTTGTGCCGACTGCCGCTTGAGTTCTCGACCGCACTTGGGGCAGTGGGGTGTTCCGGCATGGGCGTAGAGCAATCGCAAATAGTCGTATATTTCGGTAACTGTTGCCACGGTGGAGCGGGGATTGCTGCCCGCTGAACGCTGTTCGATGGCAATAGCAGGCGAAAGCCCTTCGATATGCTCAACTTTGGGCTTCTGCATCTGGTCAAGGAACATCCGGGCGTATGCCGACAAACTCTCTACATATCGCCGTTGCCCCTCGGCGTAGAGCGTATCAAACGCCAGCGAGCTTTTGCCCGAACCGGACAAGCCGGTAATGACCACCAGCTTATTGCGGGGGATGACTGCATTGATATTTTTAAGATTGTGCTGGCTTGCGCCTTTGATTATAATGTTATCGACCATATTTCTGCAACAGGTTATATTATCGGGTACGAACATATAATATACTGCAGAAATATGTTTTTAGCAACTTATTTGCCCTGCAAAAAACTAAAAAAGCGACCTGTTTACAGTATAAAAAACTTATAACGGAGATTTTTTACATTCCTGACCGGGGAACTTACTTTCTATTGTCGGCGTGCTGCCACAATTTTGTGCAGTCGGGCGTTATTTCGCCATGACGGGCGGCTTGAGCAGTATAATACCTGAACGGAGTTTTGTTATTGGGGCGGTTTTCTATATGACAATCGTTGTATAATATATTTACTGCCAGGTAGTTATGCGGCGCAAACTGCTCGCCCTGATTGGTGATGCACGCAAAGTCCATTATGTAAGCTTTGTTGAAGTTTTCCGGACTGTTCAATTTCCCGGAAAAATTATTATTTTGCCCGCGGTACAAATATGCCGTCCAGACCATGGTATTGCCCTGCCAGAGTTTTTCCACATCTGCTTCCTGATACCCCGGCGACCCGGGGCAGCCGAAAATATGTGCGTTATCCACATAAAAATCCATAAGTCTGCCCAGCGCCAGCACCATATTGCCCGGCAGCCGGAGTACAGGTATGGAGTTTTCTTCCATACCCCGGAGGATATTGGGGATCATGCCGTTGTTGTCGGCGCAATAGAGCTGGACACTTTGCCCGATCTGCCGCAGATTGTTGCCGCAAGCTGCCAATTTTGCCCGGTTGATACTGCCGGAAAGCGCCGGCAGCAGCAAGCCGGTCAAAAGACAGATCATGATTATAATGGTCAGGAGTTCCACCATGGTGAATTGATAATGACGCATCTTAATTTTTGTACTCCATATTCAGAGCTTTGGCCACGCCTTTGCCATATTCCGGATCGGCAGCAAAACAATGTTTTATATGTTTGCGTTTGATGAAGTCAGGTACATCTTGCATACTGCGGGCGGTGTTGGCAAAGAGCCGCTCCTGCTGCTCGCGGGTCATTTTGCGGAAACGGTTGCCCGGCTGGGTGAAGTAATCATCGTCATCCTGACGGAAATCGTAATTATCTCCATTGCCATCCACCGGGGTAGGGGGCATGCGTTTATCCGGCTGTTCCTGCCACATACCAAAACTGTTTGGTTCATAGCTTATTTTGTCATAGTAATTGCCATCGGTACGCATAAAGCCATCCCGTGAATAACCATTGACCGGGCAGCGGGCTTTATTTACCGGGATCAAATGATGATTTACTCCCAACCGGTAACGCTGGGCGTCGCCATAGGCAAAGAGGCGCGCCTGCAGCATTTTATCCGGCGAAAAACCGATACCGGGCACGATATTTGCCGGGTTGAATGCGGATTGCTCAACTTCGGCAAAATAATTGCTGTAATTTGCGTTGAGTTCCAGCATACCTACCGGATGCAGCGGAAACTCCTCAACGTACCACTCTTTGGTAAGGTCAAAGGGATTGTACTTCATGTGCCGCGCTGTTTTTTCGCTCATAAGCTGTACGCAGAGCTGCCATTTGGGGTAATCGCCGCTTTCGATAGCTTCGTAAAGGTCGCGGATGTGGCTGTCGGGATCTTTTCCGCAAAGTTTACAGGCTTCTTCGTCGGTAAGAAACTTTATGGGCTGCTGGCAGAGCCAATGGAATTTCACCCAGGTACGTTCTTTTTTGCAGTTATAAAAACTGAATGTATGACTGCCGAAGCCGTGCATATTGCGGTAACTTGCCGGTATGCCGTCGTCGCTCATGGTTATAGTTATCTGGTGGAGAGCTTCGGGCAGACTTGTCCAGAAATCCCAGTTGGCGGTCGGGCTGTGCAAGCCGGTGGCAGGGGATTTTTTTACTACATGATTCAGGTCGGAAAAGTGGTTGCCGTCACGCAGAAAAAACACCGGAGTATTATTGCCCACCAGATCCCAGTTACCTTCGTTGGTATAAAATTTTACGGCAAAACCCCGAATATCCCGCTGGGCATCCGGGGCGCCGCGGAAACCGGCTACGGTGGAAAATCGGACAAATACTTCGGTGACTTTTCCGATTTCACTGAATATATCAGCACAAGTGTATCGGGTAATATCATGTGTTACTGTAAAAGTCCCGTAAGCTCCGGCGCCTTTGGCGTGCATTCTGCGTTCCGGGATGACTTCGCGGTTGAAATTTGCAAGTTTTTCCAGCAAATTCACATCTTCCATCAAAAGCGGCCCCCGCGGCCCTGCGGTACGGCTGTTCTGATTGTCGGCGACCGGAGCGCCGAAGTTGGTGGTCAGTTTGTCCTGCTGATTTCTATCCATAAAAAAACCTCCGTGGTTGACAGAGGTTTTTGACTTGCAAAAAAAGTTTTTGTTGCAGAGTGTTTGTTTATCTGCGGCGGCTGCGGATGTTTTTGCCGCCGGAATAACCGCCATGTTCCCGCTGACGGGAGTGATGGGAGCGCTTTTTAAGCAGTTCTTTGTACTCTTCCGGGATCTGCACCATCTCTTCGGTGGGCAAAGTGGAGTTGAACGTTTCGCCCACATATTTTTCAATATCCGGCATGTAGTAAGCTCCATATTCGCAAATAAAGCTGACCGCTTTGCCCTGCTGACCGGCACGACCGGTTCTGCCGATACGGTGCACATAATCTTCGGAACGCTCCGGCAGATCGTAGTTGACCACCAGCGATACATTGTCTACATGGATACCCCGTGCCGCAACGTCGGTGGCGATAACGATCTTGACTTTGCCGCTGCGGAAATCTTCCAATATCCGCATCCGTTTTTGCTGGGGTATATCGCCAGACATGAGTTCCACGGCAATACCGCATTTTTGCAACGCTTCAAAAACATCAAGGTTTTTATCTTTGCGGTTGCCGAAAATGATCATGCGTTCAAAGGGTTCGTGCTTGATTATGTAAAGCAGCATGGCAAGTTTTTCCGAACCTGCCACCGAATAGAATGTTTGTTCAATGGTGGCACCAACCACCTGTTCCGGTTCGGTTTCCACCATGACCGGATCCTGGAGGAAGCTCTGGGCAAGACGCATGATCTCCGGCTCCAATGTTGCCGAAAAAAGCATGGTCTGGCGGATGCCTTTTTCCGGCAGTTGCGCCACGATCCGCCGCACATCGGGTATAAAGCCCATATCCAGCATGCGGTCGGCTTCGTCGATGACCAGAACTTCTACTTTACTTAAATCCAATGCCCCGCTGCGGACATAGTCGATGATACGCCCCGGAGTTCCGGCAAGGATGTCGATTTTCTGCTGCAAAGTTTTACGCTGTTTATCGTGATCCATACCGCCAAAGACCACCACATTGGTGTAGTCGGCAAAAACATTGATCGCTTCGGCATCTTTGTGGATTTGGATGGCAAGCTCGCGGGTGGGTGCCAAAACCAGCACCCGGGGGGTGGCATCGGCTTGATCGGGCAGGGGATTGTTGGCTATGCGGGTAAATGCCGCCAGCAGAAATGCCGCTGTTTTGCCGGTGCCGGTTTGAGCTTTGCCGCCCAGGTCACGACCGGCAAGCAGTTCCGGCAGAGCCTGTTCCTGAATGGGGGTGCAATACTCAAAGTTCATATTTTGGATGCCGAACTGGATCGCTTCCGGCAGCGGAAAATCCAGAAAGCGTTTTTTATCTGCCGCCACCGGAACATCTTTGAGCGCCGCCGGGCGCTCCGGCTTGACTTTCGGTGCGGGGAAGGGGATGACGGCTTGAACATTGGAGCTTTTTTTCGCTGATTTCTTTTTATTTTTGCTGTGTTTTGATACATTTCCGGTATCAGCCGTTTTCTCTAACCGTTCCCGGGGATTGCTGTTTTTCCGGCGGGAGTTGTTGGCGGATTTTTTGCGTTCCGGATTGCTTTTTTTGGCGTTTTCCGCCCGTTCCTGATTACCGGGTTTGGTCAGGAGTTCCCGGATGGTTTTAAGTAAGTTAAACAATTTTCAACATCTTTCCTGTTTTTTGCCGCCGGATTCACTTCTGCGGCAGCTCGTTCAAAAATTTACGGAAGGCTTCGCCGTATACTTCACTTTGCAAGCCAAACTCAACAGTTGCCTTGAGAAATTCAAGTTTATTGCCTATATCGTAGCGTTTGGCATCGGCTATACAGCCCATAAGCCCGTTGGCGGCACTCTGCATAAGCAAGGCGTCGGTCAAATAGATCTCTCCGGCGGCACCGTGGGGCGGGGATTTTTTCAGATACTCAAAAATCTCCGGCACAAGCACATACCTGCTGGCGATCGCCAGATCCGAGGGAGCCTCTTCCGGGCGGGGTTTTTCCACCAGACCACTTATTTGCATAACATTATGGTCAACCATTTTGCCCGACACCACTCCGTAATTGGAGATACGCTCCCGGGGGACCCGTTCCAAGCCGGTCACCGGCAAGTTGTATTGCTCATGGCACTTTATAAGCTGACCGATCGCCGGAATGGCATTATTGCTTTTGACCACAGTATCGCCCAAAAGCACAGCAAATGGTTCACCATTTGCAAACTCTTCGGCAAGCATCAAGGCTCCGCCCAGACCGTTGAGTACTTTCTGTTCCACAAAAGTAAGGCGGGCAAGGCTTTGGATCTTTTTCAGATCCGCAAGCAATTCAGTTTTGCCGGTGGCAAGCAGACGGCTTTCCAACTCATTATCCGGCAGAAAGTGGTTTTGCATAGCCTCTTTGCCGGAGCTGGTGATTATGAGTATATCTGTAATGCCCGCAGCGGCGGCTTCTTCCACCACATACTGGATCACCGGTTTATCCACCAACGGTATCATCTCTTTGGGAACCGCCCGGGTAAAGGGCAGAAATCGGGTGCCGAATCCCGCCGCTGGAATGACCGCTCTGGTGATTTTTTTATTGCCCGATAAACTCATGATCCTTTGCTGAAAGCCCTTTTTTTATATGCAAAAATTCTTCTTTTATATTAAATTAACCCGAAAATGCTGTTTTTGCAAGCTAAAAGTAGTATAAAAGTGCGTTTTAGCATTTGCCGAATAGTATATTTGCACTATATTATCAAAAGTATCAAAATTTTATTCGGTCAGAAGACTGTTAAGAAAGGATGTTTTGTCTTATGAGAAGAATGGATGAATGGATCAGGAAAGCCGACACGCTTCTGGAAGCGTTGCCGTATATTCAAAAATTCCGCGGAGCATTGATCGTGGTCAAATTCGGCGGATCTTCCATGGAAGACCCCGAACTGGTGAAAAGCACCATGCGGGATATTGTTTTGATGGAATGTATCGGCTTTAAGCCCATTGTAGTTCATGGCGGCGGCAAAGCGATCTCGGCCGAATTGAAAAAGCAGGATATTCCGGTCAAATTCGTCAACGGTCTGCGGCATACCTGCGAACGCACCATTAAAGTTGTGGACGATGTTCTGCATAATCAGGTCAACGCCAATCTGGTCAAACTTGCCAGAGGGTTCGGCGGCCCCGCGGTATCCATTTCCGGCAAAAATATCCTGACTGCCGAAAAAGTCATGAGCAAAGACCCCAATACCGGTGTGGAACAGGATGTGGGCTTTGTGGGCGGCATTACCAATGTGGACGTTGCTCCGGTTCAGGCGGCACTGGCTGCCGGTCAGATCCCGATCATCACCCCCCTCGGTACCGGCAAAGACGGTCAGATCTACAACATCAATGCCGACGTCGCTGCCTGTCAGATCGCCGAAGCGGTACATGCGCGTAAATTGGTGTTTTTGAGCGACGTACCCGGCGTTTTGCGGGATGCTGCTGACGAAAGCACGGTCATACCCACTATCCGCACCGACAAAATTCCGGAACTTATCCGGGATAAAGTCCTTTCCGGCGGCATGCTGCCAAAGATCAACAGCTGTGTTCACGCTCTGGAGTCAGGGATCAACAAAGTCCACATGATCGACGGCAGAGTGCGGCACACTTTGCTGCTGGAAATCTTTACCGATGAAGGCGTCGGCACCCAGATCGTCCGGCCGGATTCGGAGATGTGATCGTTTTTTCAGTGTGCGGCTATGAGTAAAAATATCGTATTCCTGGGGATCAAGCATTGCGGCAAAAGCACCCACGGCAAACTCTTGGCGGAACGCTTGGACCGCCGGTTTCTGGATACCGATGATATGCTGTCAATGGCTTATCAGGAAAAGTTCGGCTGTCCGGCTGCGGAAGCTGCTCCCCGGGAGATAATGAAAAAGCATGGCGAAGAATTTTTCCGCAAGTTTGAAGCTCAAGTCATCCGGGATTATCTTGAAAAAAATCGGGATAATGGCGATGTACTGGCTTTAGGCGGCGGAGTACCTTGCAATGATTTTTTGAGTACAAGTGAACTCAAAAGTCTGGGCGTGATGCTCCATTTGGCGATTTCAGCAGATACTGCATTTAAAAGGATCGCCGCCGGAGGCATACCGCCATTTCTGCAAGGCGATGACCCTTATGCAAAATTTCTGGCAATGTACGATAAACGCTTACCCCGCTACAACGAAATAGCCGATATAGTTATAAATCTGCCGGAAGAACCGGTAAAAAGCGAAATCGCTGAATTGATTTATAACACCTTGAAAGAAAAGAAGTTTTTGGAGAATATATGAGCGGCAACAGTTTTGGCGAAATTTTCAGGATCACCACCTTCGGTGAATCTCACGGCCCCGCATTGGGCGTGATCATTGACGGGGTCCCGGCGGGCTTGAAGATCTCCGCAGAAGATATACAAAAAGAGCTTGACCGCCGCAAGCCCGGTCAGTCCATACTGACCACTCAACGCAGCGAAGCCGATGCTGTGGAGATACTTTCCGGCGTGTTTGAAGGCGTTTCTACCGGCACAGCTCTGGCAATGATGATCCGCAATACCGATCAGCGGAGCCGCGATTACGGCAATTTAAGCGAAATCTTCCGCCCCGGTCACGCCGATTACAGCTACTTTGCCAAATATGGCATCCGGGACTACCGGGGTGGCGGGCGTTCTTCGGGCAGGGAAACTGCCGCCCGGGTCGCTGCCGGAGCGGTGGCAAAACTGCTTTTGAACGAATTGGGCGTAAAAATCAAAGCCTGCACCCGCTCGGTGGGTAAGATCTATGCCGAAAAGTTTGATTGGAGCTTTGTGGAAAAAAATCCGGTGCGTACCGCTGACCCGGATAAAGCCGAAGCTATGGCAGAAGCCATCAACAATGCCCGCATGAACCTTGACAGTATTGGCGGCACTATTGAGTGCGTAGTTGAAAATGTTCCCGCCGGTTGGGGCGAAGCGGTTTTCGATAAACTCGATGCCGTTTTGGCTCACGCCATGCTTTCGCTGGGAGCAGTCAAAGGTATAGAGTTTGGCGACGGTTTTGCTGCCGCCGAAAGTCTGGCAAGCTCAAATAATGACAGCCCGACTGCCGATGGCTGGGCAAGCAATCACGCCGGAGGAGTGCTGGGGGGTATGAGCAATGGAGCAAAGATAGTTTTCCGCATTGCTGTAAAGCCCACACCTTCCATCGCTCAAAAACAGCAGACCATGGATAGAGCCGGTAACGCTGTGGAGTGCGAGATCCACGGCCGCCACGATCCCTGCTTGTGCCCCCGGATGGTGCCGGTGGTGGAAGCTATGACCGCCATAGTTTTAGCTGATATGATGTTGAGAAATAAATCTGCAAGGATTTGATTATAAAAGGAGAAAAAGTTATGAATTGCATGGAGAAATTTGCCAATATCTGGCGTAAAAACGACTCAATGGTCTGCGTGGGCCTTGACCCTGATTTGGGGAAACTCCCGGAATGTGTCAAAGGTGCCGAATACCCGATTTTTGAATTCAACAAAGCTATCATCGACGCTACTGCACCTTATGTTTGTGCCTACAAACCCCAGGCTGCCTACTATGCCGGACAGGATTGCGACGACGAGCTGGCTATGACCATTGATTATATTCTGGAAAACTACCCGGAAATCCCGGTTATTCTGGATGTGAAACGCGGCGATATCGGCTCCACTGCCGAACAGTACGCCAAAGAAGCCTTCGACCGCTACCACGCTGACGCGGTAACGGTGAACCCCTACATGGGCAGCGATGCGATCAACCCCTTCCTCAAGTATGCTGATAAAGGCGTGGTGGTGCTCTGCCGTACCTCCAACCCCGGCAGCAAAGAATTGCAGGAGCTGGTGACCACCGAAGGCAAAAAACTTTACGAACATGTAGCCTTGCTTGCCCGTGATGTCTGGAACAAGGATGGCAATGTTATGATGGTCTTGGGTGCCACATTCCCCGAAGAACTCAAAGCGGTGCGTGAACTCTGCCCCGATATGCCGTTTCTGGTTCCCGGCGTTGGTGCCCAGGGCGGAGATGTGGAAAAGGTGGTTTCTTACGGCCGCCGTGCCGATGGCTACGGGCTTATCGTAAACAGCTCCCGTGGTATCATCTACGCCGGTAAGGGCGATGATTTTGCCGCCGCCGCCGGTGAAGCAGCAAAACTTTTGCGTGACCAGATGCGCGCTGTAAAATAAGGAATACTTATATGGCTAAATATCAGTTGGAAGTGGGCGCCCGTACCGTTGAAGATGCCATGAGTGCATGGCGGGGCGGAGCAGACCGTGTGGAGTTGTATGTAAGCCCCACCGAAGGAGCTTTGACTCCCAGTGCCGGTTTGGTATATTCGGCAGTGGCGGCCAAAAAAGCCGCCGGCAGCAACTTGGGTTTGTACTGTATGCTGCGTCCCCGTGCCGGAGATTTTCTTTACAGCGATGCGGATTTTGATACTCTGCTGCGGGATGCGGAAATTTTGTACGAAGCTGGTGCCGATGGCTACATGGCAGGCGTCATCACCGCCGACGGTCAGTTGGATATCAAACGCATGAAGGAAGTTTTGAAGCGGGTCCCCGGCAAGCCTTTTACTCTGCACCGGGCTTTTGAAAGCACCCGTGACCAGTTCCGCACACTGGAAGAATGTGTGGATCTGGGGATCGACTACATCCTTACCGGCGGTCTTATTCCCGGCGGCGGTCTGGATACTGCCCGCCTTGCCAAACTCATTGAAAAAGCCGATAACCGCATCAAGATCGTGGTCGCTTTAGGCTCCGGCTTTACCGTGGATCTGCTGGAACCCATAATCAAGCAGTCCGGTGCTACTGAATACCACATCGTCAACGGCTACCGTCAGCGTTTGAGCAATATGAAGTTTGTGCCCGGCGGCGAAGCTCTGGACGACGATCACCTGAAGAAAAAACTGGGCAAGATCGACTATCTGGAAGAAAGTGCCGTCCGTGAATTGCGTGACATTTTCAACAAATACGAATAAGGATAAAAAATGACTGATAAAGCAACTCTGGTAAAACAGTTTCAGGCTCTGGGCATCAAACCCGGAATGACTCTTCTGGTGCACAGCTCGCTCCGTCGGGTGGGCAAAGTCGATGGCGGTGCCGATACCATTATTGACGCACTTTTGGAAGTGCTGGGCGAAAACGGTACCCTTTTGATGTCGGGCGTGTCGGGCAATGTAAATCCCGATCAGCCGGTTTATCATGTTAAATACACCCCCGCAACAGTGGGGACTCTCGTTAATGTATTTATGAAGCGTGACAATGTGGTACGCAGCTTGCACCCGGTGCACTCCGTTGCCGGTTGCGGCCCCCGTGCCAAATACATCACCGACGGCCATCTGGAAGCCAACACTCCGTGGTCGCCCGACAGCCCCTACGGCAAATTAATGCGCGAAGAAAACGGTTTTATCCTTTTCCTGGGTACCAACTTTACCTGCAACACCTGTATCCATGCTTTGGAGATCGAAGCCAGAGTGCCGGGTCTGCACACCAAAGATACCAGCAAACTCTATATCTTTGACTACAACAACGATCTGCATGTGATCGATCACCACTGGCATTCCCGCAAAAAGGACTACTATGTGGATATGGAACATGTGGTAGCCGCCGCCGGCGGTCTGGTTTACGGCGAAGTCGGTACCGGCATGGCAAGATTGTGCGATGCAAAAATATTGCGGAAAACGGTGCTGCCCATCTTGCAGACCACGCCCGAAAAAGTGATCAAGCGTCTGACCGACAACGATTATATCTGGGAATAAAGATCGGATTAAGCAAGCAAAACGGAACTGCCGCCAGGAAAAAGCAGCAGCTCCGTTTTTTTCGTTTAAAGCAACACAATCAAAAACTGCCGCAGTAACCCGATCGGTCATTGCGGCAGTTTTTGTTTGTTTTATATCCGGCAACGGATGCCGTCATAAAACACTTAACTTATTTCATTTTGCTGTGCCACCAGCAATGAAGCACCGTATTTTTTGCGGAGCACGGGTTTTTCGATCTTGCCGGTTGGATTGCGCGGCACTTCCGCAAAGATGATTTTGCGCGGACGCTGATAGCGGGGCAGATCCATGCAGAAATCGTTGATCGCGGTTTCGGTCAGAGTCATATCCGGCTTTACTTCGATAATGGCTGCGGCGATCTCCCCCAGCCGGGGATCAGGCAACCCGATAACCGCCACGTCTTTGATGGCATTGTGCCGACGCAAAAAGTCTTCGATCTGCACGGGATAAAGATTTTCGCCGCCGGTGATAATAACATCTTTTTTGCGGTCTACCAGATAAATGAAGCCATCTTTATCCTCTTTGGCCATATCGCCGGTAAAGAGCCAGCCGTCATTGGAAAGTACTTCGGCAGTGGCTTTTTCATCTTTATAATAACGCAGCATCACCCCAGCGCCTTTTACCGCCAATTCGCCGACTTCCCCCTGGGCGACTTCCTTGCGGCTGCTGTCCACGATCTTGGTCTGCCAGTTGTATCCGGCTTTGCCGATGGCGCCGACGTGATCGATATTTTCGATCCCCAAATGTACCGCGCCGGGACCGATGGATTCGCTCAAACCATAATTGGTGTCGTAGTCGTGGTGGGGAAATACGCTCTTCCAGCGCTTGATCAAACTGGGCGGCACCGGCTGGGCGCCGATGTGCATGAGCCGCCATTGAGCAAGCTGGTAATCTTCCAGACGTATATCGCCGCGCTCGATGGCATCAAGAATATCCTGTGCCCAGGGGACCAGCAGCCACACCACAGTACAATGTTCTTCGGAAACTGCCCGGATGATCCACTCCGGCTTGATCCCTTTGAGCAGAACCGCTTTGCCCCCCACCAGAAAACTGCCGAACCAATGCATTTTTGCCCCGGTGTGATACAAAGGCGGTATGCAGAGAAAATTATCCTGTCGGGTTTGATGGTGGTGTTTCTGTTCCACGATACAGGCATGCATCAAGCTGCGGTGTGAATGTACGATAGCCTTGGGAAATCCGGTGGTTCCGCTGGAAAAGTAGATCGCCGCTTCGTCGTCTTCTTCGATATGTATTGCCGGAGCCACGCTTGAGCAATAGGACGCCAGCGAATATGGTTCAGCAAAACTCGGGCAGTCTTCGCCGGTATAAAGCAGTGTTCTGACCCGTGGTATACGGTCGCAGATCGCTTCGATACGTCCGGTAAAGGCGGGGCCGAACACCAGACAATCCACATCGGCAAGCTCCAGACAATATTTGATCTCTTCCGGAGTGTAGCGGAAGTTCAGCGGCACCGCCATAGCGCCGCTTTTGAGAATACCGAAGTATATGGGCAGCCATTCCAGACAATTCATCAGCAGGATCGCAACTTTACAACCCTTACGGATGTTGCGCGAAAGCAGAAAGTTTGCCATGCGATTGGCTTTTTTCTCGAACTCGTTCCAGCTCATTTCGCTGCGGAAAGAGTCGGCGGGGCTGGCTTCGATAAGCGAGTATTCGCGCCAGGTGGTGTGGCGTTTTTCCAGCTCCTGCGGGTTTATTTCGACCAACGCAATATCATTGCCGTACATCTTGGCATTGCGTTCAAGGATTTCGGTGATCAACATAAATATTTTTCCTGTCGTATTTTAGCGGTTTTTGTAAGCAATCACAACGGCAACAACGCTCCAAACAGCCAGCATTATACAGCTGAATACCCACACCGGCAGCCACCCCATGGTGAATACCAGCGGCAATGCCAGCGCGGTCCACAATCCACCGCCCATAACAGGTTCGTGGATCAACTGTTTGTAGCCAAAACTTGATGCTGCAATGGTTTTGTTGTCCGGGTCGACCGTGCGCAGCAGCATCAACCCCGTGGCAGTGACCCCGGTGGCTTGACCGAAGTCTGCAATAGCACGCTCAAACCACGCTTCTTTGAAGAGTTTGGGGGCAATGTAAACAACAGAAACTACTGCCGCAATACTGCCGGCAACGATCAATATCAAAAGCGGCAGATAATTTTTCAACACTACCGACAACTGAATCGTAGTTACTGCCGATACCACCAGATAATCCAGCGCCGCACCCGAAATACGGCTCATTTGCTGGTGGTCTATCAGAATATCCAAGTGGGTCTTTTGAGCAAAAAGCTGCAATATGACTCCACCGATCATACACAGCGGAAAGAGCGGAAAACCTTGAAAGATCCGGGTCTTGCAATCCGGGAACAATGCGATCTCCAGATGTTGCATACCGCGAAGCGCCAGAAAACCTATCATGATCGCCATGCCGATAAATGCCAGATGCAGTGCCAACGAGTCTATGGAGTCGCTGAAAACAGTCTGCACTCCGGCGCTGGGGCGCTCGTTTGACTTGTAAACCCCGATCCGTTCGCTGGTGTTGCGGTTTTTGAAAGTACGCACCGATTTGACATGACCGTTTTTCAGCGCCCAATTCACCAGCACCATGCCGACAATGATCCCAATGATCATGCCGCAAGTGGCCACTGTATATCCCAGTGCGATCCCATCGCTCCAGTTATAAGCAGTAAAACTTTCGCTCATGCCGCCGACGGTGCCGTGGCCGCCCTGAAAGCCGATTTCCAGCAAATTGCCGAATGCCGGCGGTACTCCGAATGCCTTGGCCAGTAAAAAACCGGCCAGTCCCAATCCCAAAACATATTGCCCCCAAGCTATTATCTGCCCCAAACAGAGCTGGGGCAGGGCGATGCGGAAAACTTCTTTGAATTTGGGAGTTGCCGCACCGAGAAAAAGCGTGGCAAAAATCACATTGATCAGAAACCCCGGCAATTTTTTAGTGGCATTGATCCAATCACCCGGTATATATTCACGCAAGAGCGATACCAACAGCAGCCCCACCAGCCCGCCGATGACCGAACTGGGCAGATAGAGCTTCTGAAAAAAGCTGAAAGTCGAACGCAGCAGTTTGCCAACGATCAGCAGCATTGACAACAGACAGAAAACTATGATAGCTGTCATAAAATGGATCCTTTCCCGAATAAACCTGTAAAACAATATCTTCTTAATATACATTCATTGTTGTAATATTGCAACTTGCAGTGACTATATTATGCTGTTATATTACACCGTATCGGCGCAAACAGCGGCTGATTTTGCGGATTGGATTTGCTTTTTGCATAAATTGTGTGTATATTACCAAACGATTTATTGTGTATGGGAGGTAATGGTTGTGAAAAATACAAATATTTTTTATTTATTTTCTGCTTTTTTATTGTGCTTTTGGGGGACTGCTTACTGCAAAACTGTCGATATTGGCAGCGAAAAAGATCCGGGGCTGAAAATCGGCTTCAGTTGCGGCAATAAGTATTCGACGATCGGTTTTTTGAATCCCTCGCACCATCGTTCTGCTATAAAATACGATGAATTCAATCGCAATCTGCCGCCGGTGGATAGCAGCGATTTACCGACTTTTGACGAAAACAACGCCAAGATCCGGATGTTTTTCAAACCCAATATGCGAGCTTGGATGGTCGGCCGCCGCCGGGAATATCTGGTAGGTCAAAACCGTTGGAAGCTGGAACCGCTGCAGCAGGGGTGCGGCGCCAAATACTCCCGTTACTGGCAGCGCGGCAGCAATAAAATTTTTTCGGAGGTGGAAATAAAATTCTCCGAAAGCAAAGCCGAGATCTTTGTGGAGGCTAAATTTACCAATTTGAGCCGCAACGAGTGTCAGGTGGATTTTTATCCGGCTTTTTCCTTTTTGCGCAATCGCGAATTTACCTTCATGATGCCCCGCTCTTTCAACGGATATATCGGCGGTAAACCCCACAAATTCTATTATGGCGAAAAAGAAGTTATCACCCGGGGCGATCCTGCCTCTTTCTGGTGGCGTCAGGTTGCGACAAAATCAGATTTTATTGAATTTGCTTCGCGTGAACGTATTCCTTTCGACCAAGGAGATCTTTCTGCTCCGGCATACTTCAGTTTTGTCGGCTTGCCCGGAAGAACCAATCTGATTTGGGATGTAGCATCGTTGGGATCGCAAAAAAATATGCAGTATTGGGAGATCGGCTGGGATGACCAATTGGCGGAAGCTGTTCCATCGTGGGTGCTTACCCTCAAACGCCGGGAGAGCAAAAGCATCAAATTCCGCATCGTTACTGTAAAAGGTCTGACCCGGGTGGATGCTGTAAATGATAATTGGATCATAGGTTACAGCGCTGTGCCCAGAGGCACCAATCTGCATTTGGAATTCGTTCCGCTTGTGCCGGTTGGGGATTGCGAACTTATCGGCAAAGTTATCAAAGCCAGCGGTAATATCCAGAGCGAACAGCGGGTGGAAATCGCCGCCATGCATCCATTTGCAGTAGGCGGCAAGGTCTGGCAGGCTTCAGATATTTTTGAGCGTTCTGCTTTTTACCCCATTACCCTTTCGGTAACGCCCAAGGATAACAGCAAACTAGGCTGCAGTATAAGCGGAGTGATAGTTCCGTAATACATTTGATTTGACCATAAAAAAGGACTGCGGCAAGTTGAGTTTTCCGCAGTCCTTTTTCTGTTTACGGCAGTTTACTGCTCGACCAGCCAAGCCGCCAGATCCGGTTCCGGCATCAGGCGCGGCGTATCGGCAAATTCCACTTCGATAACCGTACAGTTGTTGTCAGGCGGCAGCGGCGGCAGATTGCGGAGGGTCATTTTGCCGGCTTTTTCATTATATTCCACAGCCAGTTCTTCGCCGGTCGCCAGCAGTCTGGCGCTGATCGGACGGGTTCCCACCCGGACTGCAGTTGCCTCGCTCCCGGGGTAACGGAACAGATGCCAGTACCCGGTTTTGCCCTGTCGGGTCCAGGGACCTTGCAAATTCAGATCCACCACACCGGGCTGTGATGAACCGATAAGTTCGCAGCGCTGGCTGTTGCGGATGGCTTTTTCGTTTTTCTGCATCCAGCAGCCGATTTCCTTAAGTCTTTCGGCTTCTTCGGTACGGACTCTGCCGTCGGGCATGGGGCCGATATTCAAAAGATAATTCGCTTCGCCTTGCGCGGCGTTGACCAGATGCTGAATAAGCTGGGTGGAGGTTTTCCAGTTGGGGTTGTTCCGGGTGTATCCCCAGCAGCAGCTGTCGCCAATGCACATACAGCTTTCGCAGCCGCGTCCGGGAACGGCGGATTTTATGACCTGTTCTGGAGTGTCAAGGTCTTCCGGCAGTCCGGAGCGGTTGTTGATGATGATATCAGGCTGCAGGCTGCGGACCATGGCGTTAAGTTCCCGGGCTTTCCAGAAGTTGATCTGGTATTCTTTATCCGGATTAAGGTCTGCCATCCAGCCGCCATCGTATTCCAACAAAGATATTTCGCCGTAATTGGTCATCAGCTCCCGCACCTGGTTATGCACATATTCCACCAGGGCGGCTTTATTTTCCGGATATTTTTCGGGGTTGAAGTATCCGGGGTAGCGCCAATCCAGCAATGAGTAATACAACCCGACTTTCAGGCCTTCGGCTCTGGCGGCATTTACATATTCGCGCACAATATCCCGTTTGCATCCCCGTTTGGCGCTGGTAAAGTCAGAGTATTGGCTGTCAAAAAGCGAAAAGCCCTCGTGATGCCGCGTGGTCAACACTATATACTTTGCCCCGGCGGCTTTAGCGATCTGGCACCATTCCCGGGCTGCGCCGGGGAGGGGATTGAACTGATCGGCAAGGTGATCGTAATCTTTGGGCGCTATCCGTTCGGAGTACATAGTCCATTCGCCGCGTTCAAGCAAACTATACAGCCCGAAATGCACATAAATACCCAGTCTTGCCTCATGGAACCACTTTAACCGTTCTTCGTAACTTTTCATGAAAAATTTCTCCTTATTGGGATAAAAGCATTATTGCTTCCGTAGATTTTTCAACTCTTCCAATATGGCTGCCTGCCGGACTATATCGTTGGTTTCCCGCAATTCGTACAGCAGCTCCTGACTTTTCCTTTTGCAGTAATCCTTTTGCAGTTCCCGCGGACAATCCTCCAATATCTGGCGGCATTGTTCGGCTGTAAGCTCCACATCGCGGATCAGCATTTTTACCACTTCCGGATCGCCCGCAAGCTTTTCCGGCAGGTGACTCAACAACTCCGAACCGGAAAACCATTCGCCATTCAGCGCCATATTCATCAGTTCTTTCAATATCAAAGCAGTGGGGGAATCGCTTAAAAGTTTTTCATCCAGACACTCTGCTATCTGTCGCGGTCCGTCAGCCGAGTTCAACGCCAACAGCAGCAGCGAAGCTTCGGCGTGGCGGATATTTTCGCTGCGCATATCGTTATATTTTGCCGGAGCATTATCTGCGGCATCGGATTTGCCCTGATTGCCCGAAAACGTATTGTCGGCAAAACGTTTCTGCTTGCGGTGAAATTCAAATAATCTATTTATCGGCAGCCGCAATGCTGATGCGATCTCTTCAAAATAAGCTTCCCGCAGCATGGGGTTGGGTACAGCCCCCAGCAACTTGACGGCTTCTTCGGCTGCGGCAACTTTGCCGTTGGGGGTCGCTAAATTGTAACTGCGCTGCAAGCCGTTGAGAATGATCCGGGTGAGGGGAATGGCATTTTTTAACGCATCGTGCAAAACATCGGCGCTTTGGGTACGCATTATTTCATCCGGATCTTTACCTCCGGCGATTTGCAGCGCGTAAATTTCGAAATTCATCGGCAGCAGAAACTCCAGCACCCGCAATGTACCTTGCTGCCCGGCGGAATCGGAGTCAAAACACAAATAGAGTTTATCGGTATAGCGCTTTATCAATTCAGCCTGTTCGCTGCGGAACGCCAGACCTTGCGGTGCTACTGCCATATCCAGCCCCGCCCGGTGAAGAGCGATAGTATCGAGCTGCCCCTCGCAAACAATGGCAAATTTGTTGCGCCGGATCGAGTCTCTTGCCTGTGCCAGGCCGTAAAGGATACTGCCTTTATGGAAGATCGCAGTTTCCGGACTGTTGACATATTTGGGCGCAGTATCATCTTTAACAATGATACGGGCGCTGAAGCCGATGACCCGGTTGTTTTCGTCGGTTATGGCAAATACCAGACGGTTGCGGAAACGGTCATAACATCTGCCGCCGGGGGATTTTTCGATCGCCACACCGGCAGCAATGATCTCCTGTTCGGTAAATCCACGGCTTTTCAGAAAAGTTATCGAAGCATCCCAGCTGTCCGGGGCGGCTCCGATCCGGAATTTTTCGGCATATTCTCCGGGGATCTGCCGGGTGGCAAAGTATTGGGCCACCGGAGAATTGGGGTTTTGCAGAAGTTCCTGCCGGTAAAAACTTGCCAACGCTTCATGCAGATCGTACATGCGCCCGGCTTCGGAGCGTCTTTTGCGGTAAGCGGCCTCTTCTTCGGGGGTGACATTTTGCGGTATCACCACACCGGCGCGCTGGGCGAGCTGCTGCAGGGCTTCAACGTAGTCCAGATTAAGGTAATCGCGCATGAATTTTACTGCATCGCCGCCCTTCTGACAACCGAAGCAATAGTAGAGCTGTTTGGTTTCGCTGACATGAAATGATGGCGTTTTTTCCTGATGAAACGGGCAGCAGGCTTTCCAACTGCCGTTGCCCGCCTTTTTCAGCGGCACAAAGGAGTTGATCACTTCCACAATATTGTTGCGCTGGATTATTTCCGCAACTACGCTTTCCGGGATCATTGCCATTTTTTACGTCATTTCCGGGAGTTTTCAGCGGAATTTATCCCAGTACGGTTCATTTTCAAAACACCAGTGATAATAATCCTGCGCTTTGAGTTTGGATGCTGCCGCCTGATCCAGAATGACTGTTGCATCGTTATGAAACTGTATTGCCGAAGCTGTCACCATGCTGCTGACCGGCCCTTCGATAGCCTGGGCAATGATGTCGCTTTTGCTTTCGCCGGTAACCAGCATAACGATTTTCCGGGCATCCAGTATCGTGCCGATACCCATGGTAAAGGCCCGGCGAGGCATACTTTCCGGCGGATCGAAATATATGGAGTTCTGCTGCAGCGTCTGGGGCGCCAGCAGTTTATCCCGGGTGCGTGAACGCAGCGAGGACAACGGTTCGTTAAAACCGATATGCCCATCCTGTCCGATACCCAAAAGCTGTAGATCCAGCCCGCCGGCAGCCTTGATCGCCGCTTCGTAGCGGCTGCCTTCGCCGGGGATATCCGGTGTCATGCCATTGGGCAGATGGGTGTTGGATTTTTTGATATTTATATGGTCAAAGAGGTGTTTATCCATATAACTGCGGTAGGAGTTTTTATCCTCGACCGGCAGCCCGATGTATTCGTCGAGATTAAAAGTTTTAGCCGATGAAAAATCCAATTTTTCTTCCCGGTACATGCGTACCAGTTCGGCGTACACGCCTTCCATGGTGGCTCCGGTCGCCAGACCAAAGGTCATTTCCGGATTTCTGCGCAGGGCATCAGCCAAAACAGCGGCAGTAAGTTTTACCGCTGATTGGGTGTCGGGTTGGATGATTACTTGCATGTTTTATACCTCATTTTTATTTAAATAAAATTATTTTTCGCGTGGGGTCTGACCTGTCATTGCAAATGTTATATCCTGAATTTCAAGATCTTCGTAAGCCGCAGACAACCGTTTCAGCCATGCCTGAACGGTCGATGGCTTGCGCAACTCCATTAAAAATGCCGGATGGGTGGTTTCCACAAAAAGGGTGCCGTTTTCAAGTTTTACCGGATCGGTGAATTTATTCAGCGGCGGCCCGATAAGTTTCGCCCAGTTGTTGCGCATTTCTATAAGCCGTACATTGTTTTGGGATAATGACTGTTCCAGTAAAGAGTCCAGACTTTCGGCAAGCAGACGCGGTTCTTCGGTGCGTTTGGTGATCTCCTGTGCAGCAGCCCGGGAGCCGTACCATTCGCTTAAAAGATCTTCCATTTCGCGGCGTTCTCTGGAAGTTTTGTATTTGGGATCATATACGCCTGTGTGGTGCCGATAACCCATTTGCCTGACCTTGCCGAACTACAGCGTTACACCAAAGAGCGCAAAAGGCAACACCAGTATATTGCCCACCATCTTGACCGGAGCGACCGCTCCCCGTACAATATTTTGCATGCCGCTGCCAAAGCACCCGAAAGGCGCACCTAAAGTTGCCTGTATAAGCCCCAAAGGCAGACAGAAGAACTCCAACAGATTGCCGCCGATCTGCACCATTTTTTTGCCGCCGCACATGGCACCGCGTACCAAACGCGGCTCGGCAGCTTCGTAGACTTTCAGTGCTACCGGAGCCAGCAGCGCCACCGTGATCGGCTCAAAAGCCATCGCACGCGGAGAAAAACCCCACGCACCGGTCAGCATGACTGCAAGAAGAATTATTTGTATAACTCTTTTCAAATTATCTGGCTCCGTTGAAAAAAAACAATTTTCTGAAAGATATCTCCATTGGCAGCAAAATGCAAACTGCAAACAGAACTTACTCAATGATTTTGCGGCCTTTTTTCTCCACGATATGGTTTTGCGCATCCAAAACCACCACCACCGGATCGAAAGTCTTTGCTTCTTCTGCATCGAGCAGCGAGAATGCCATGATCGTTATCACATCGCCCACGTTGCCTTTGTGAGCCGCCGGACCGTTGAGGCAGAAAACTTTGCTGCCGCTCTTACCGGGGATGGCGTAAGTTTCCAGCCGTTCGCCGTTGTTGCGGTTTACCACCAGGATCTTTTCGTACGGCAAAATATTGGCTTCTTTAAGGATAAGCGGGTCGATTTCCAAAGAGCCTTCGTAATCCAATTCGCATGCGGTTATACGGGCAAGGTGGATCTTGCCGGTCAACATGATTTTCTGCATATAACAAACTCCTGTCAGTTTTATCATTAATATTCAGTAATATAGCTCAAATAAAAAAAATTGCCCGTTTTTTATTGCATTTTAGTCAAAAAAGCAATATATTATATAAAATTTTTTTACAAAAACTAAAAATCAGGTGTTTTATGGGAACGTCATCTGCTTTGCTTGATTTGCTTGTCGCCTTTGCTGTTGGGTATTTACCGGGGGCTGTGATCGGATTTTTTATCTGGTTGATTGCCAAACGTTCGGCTGCAATGCCGCTTTTCCGGGCGGATATCATAAGTTTTTTTCTGCCGCTTATCGTCTGGCTGGTCATGTATAAATACAACTGGAGTTTCGTTGCGCGCAATTCCCATAACGGTATGCACGAACTGATACTGCTGGGGTGGATCTGGAGTCTGGCGGTTTTGGGCAGATTGCTTATCCCGCGCTTTACCCATAAGCTGCGATTCCGTCTGGCGGCGATCCATGTGGGGAGTATCACACTGCTGGCAGCGGTGCTTCTGGCGCTGTTCTTCAAGTGGAACATCAAGTAAGTATTATGAGCTTTCCGGTTGATAAATCCGTGGCAGTCATCGGTTTGGGGCTGTTGGGGGCTTCTTTGGGGCTGGCGCTTGAAAAAAGTGGGGTCCACCGGTTGGGCTGGGCGCGAAAAAGCGAAACCCGCCACTGGTGTATTGCACACAATGTTATTGATGAAACTTTTGATGATGTGGCCGATGTATTGAAGCAAGCCGATATCACTGTGCTTTGTCTGCCCATACCGGTTATTTCCCAATTTATCAGGGAACATGCTCCGGACTTCAAAAAAGGCTCTATTGTTACTGATATCGGCAGCGATAAGGGGGGTATCGTATCCGCCGGAGAGTCTGCTCTGGCGCCTTACGGGGTGTACTTTGTGGGGTCGCACCCCATGGCAGGTACCGAAAAAAATGGTTGTCAGGCAGCTTTTGCTGAACTTTATGATAATGCGGAAGTTTTTGTAACCGTGACCGGCACAGCCAATGATGCTGCGGTGGATATGGTGGAAGATTTCTGGAAACTGCTGAATATTGCCCGGGTGCAGCGCATCGACCCGGAATTACACGATGATCTGGTGGCGCACACCAGTCATATATCACACTTGCTTGCCCTGGCATTGACCTTGTCGGTATTGGATTGCAGCAGTAAAGCAGAAGAGGCTTTGCGTTACACGGGTTGCGCCACCGGGTTCCGGGATACCTCGCGTATCGTATCGAGTTCGCCGGTAATGTGGCGCGAGATCATCGAAAACAACCAGCCGGCTGTAGTTGCTGCTGCCAGAAAGTGCGAAAAGATCTATCACGAGATCGTAAGCTCCATCGAAGACGGAGATTTTGACCGTTTTGAAGAGCTTTTTGCCCGGGGAAAAGTTTTGCGCGATAACTGGATGGCGTACAAACAAGAGCAAAAAGCCCAACTCAAGCCGGAGCATTGATTTTTTCTGTATTGCGGCAGATAGTATCGTATATTTCGCCGGTGGCGGCATGTTCGCCGATCATGGCGCAACCCACCAGGTGATTTTGCCGGTAATAAAGTTTTTTCAGCGATATACCATCATTTTGCGTTTCTGTTGCCAGCGCGGGATCAAGCGCGTTGCCGGCGCAATAAATCTTTATATTATCGAGATTGCAGCGGAACTCCGGCACCGGAAAGCGGTATTTATGCATATCTTCTGTTTGGCTGCACAATAAGTTTGCGGCGGCGGTTTCGGCTTGACGCAATGCCGGTATATAATATTCGCAGCTCTTGCCATTTACCAAAGCACAACTGCCGGCCGCAAAGATGTCTGGGCTGTATGACGTG
This sequence comes from Lentisphaeria bacterium, assembly GCA_017504585.1. GTDB lineage: Bacteria > Verrucomicrobiota > Lentisphaeria > Victivallales > Victivallaceae > SIG78. Next base: position 7,783 of record JAFVQX010000040.1, on the reverse strand, counting down.
CGCAAATATTCATCGGTAACGACAGGACTGTCGCTGCCGGGAAAATTGTTGGGGCGGGTGCCGATGGCGCAAATCGCCATGTCGGCGGGTATTTGCCGATTTACACTGTTATCCAGCAGACAGCAGAGCTGACTGGATCTTTTAGTAAAACCTGTTGCCTGACAGTTGCTTATGATCCGTAATCTGGGGTGGGTAAAAAGTTTATTGCGCAGAAATGTGCTGCATTCTTTATCCAGCACGCCATTGAGCAGATCGTGATTACGCTCCAGAAGCGTCACATTATGCTCGCAGGATAAAAGCTTGGCGGCGATTTCCAACCCCAGCACGCCACCGCCGATCACGGCAATGTTGCGGCAAAAATCAAGCTCGCTTTTTATCTTTTGCCGATCAGCAAAACTGTTGAGGTAAAACACGTTATCATTAAGCTCCCGGAATGGCAATTTGCGGCTTTCCGCGCCGGTTGCCAGCAGCAGACGGTCAAAATTTACAGTTCGATTATTCAGCAGAGTAATACGTTTTTCGGCTATATCGATTCCGATAACAGAGCTTTGGAGATGGATTTTTATATTATGTTCTTTATAAAACTTTTCGGGGCGGATAAAAAAGTTTTCGGGCAGAACATCTTTGTTCAGCAGATCGACCAACCGGGGACGGCGGTAAGGTAAAACGGCTTCGTCGGAAAATATCGTTATATCGCTGTCGGGGGATAACAAACGACACTTTTCCGCAGCCGCCGCAGCCGCCGCACCACCACCGGCAATAACTATATTCATAAAAAAATCTCCCTTTTATGGAACTTTTGAACTTTTCAAGTTATATTATACAAACGAAAACTCTTTGTTTCGGCCTTGGAATGTTTGCCGGAAAGAGCTTTGAAATCATGTATCTCTATAATATTAGACAAAAAATATGAAACATTTGTTCCATTTCAGTAAATACTTGCAGCAAAAATATGGCAGTTCGCTGCAGCGAATCCCCATTGATCTGGCGCTGGGGTGTCCCAATCGCAGCAGCGGCGGTTTTGGCGAAGGGTGTATTTTCTGCTCCGAAGACGGGGCGCGGGCGCGGCATTTATCACGCACCGGACTGGATCTCGTTGAGCAAGTGGCGCGGGGAAAAGAGTATATAAAACGGCGTTATGGCGAGTGTTCCAGCTATATAGCTTATTTTCAGAGTTTCACCTCGACCAATGCTCCGGTGGAGATTTTGCGCGATCTTTATGAAAAAGTTCTCGCTCAAGCCGATTTCAAGGTGGTTATCATCTCCACCCGTCCTGATGCTTTGCCGGATGATGTTTTGGATTATCTGGCGGAGTTATCGTTGCGTTATGAACTTTTTGTTGAATTGGGTATTCAAAGCGCCCACGACAGGACTTTGGCGGAGATCAACCGGGGGCATGACTTTACCGCGGTGCAACAGGCTTGTCAGCGTTTGGCGGCAAGGAATATCAAAATCGCCGGACACTTTATTCTGGGGTTGCCCGGCGAAACCATGGACGATTGGGCGGCTACTGCGGAAAAAGCTGCCGATTTGCCATTGAGCGCAGTCAAGCTTCATCAGCTTATGGTGCTGAAAAATACGGTTCTGGCACGGCGATACGGGGCCAATAAAAGCTATGTTTCGCCGCTTAATGAGTACGAATATGCTGCCGGATTGAAAGCTTTTTTGCAGAAATTGCCGGAAAATTGGCTCCTGATGCGTTTGATGGCAGATGCGGCTGCCGACGAGCTGGAAGCCCCGAAATGGTGGATGCAGAAAGGGCAGTTTTTAAGCTTTTTTGAGCAGTATTTTTACGATGAAAGCTCCAATGCCGGTTCTTTTGTTGTTGCCCGTACTTCTGACGGTACTCCCACGCTTTATCACCCCGTTTACCGGCAGCATTTTCATTCTTTAGCCGGGGCAGGGAGCGAAGCAGAAAAGAAATTTGCCGAACCCTCCCGTTTGGCAGAAAAACTTGATGAATTTGCCCGACAAGGCAAAACGTTGCGTTTGCTGGATATCGGTTTCGGTCTGGGCGGCAACGCCTTTGCGGCAATGGCGTGTGCGGCTGATATACCCGGGGCTCAACTGGAGATAGTTTCGCTGGAAAATGATGAGCGAACCCTTCGCGCCGCCATGCAGTTTTATCAAACAGCGCAATGGCAGCAAAAAGTTTTGACTGATCTTTTGGAAAAACGCCGGAGCAGTTATAAAAATTCTTCCATAACTCTATTACTGGAGGATGCCCGTAAATCGGTACAGCTTTTGCCGGAAAATCACTTTGATCTGGTGTGGCTCGATGCATTTTCCAGCGATGTAAATCCGGAGTTGTGGAGCTGGCAGTTTTTGCGCTGCTGCCGCCGTATCATGGTTCAGCAATCGGCGCTGCTCCTGACTTACAGTAGTTCCCCCAGTGTAAGAGGGGCCATGTATAAGGCAGGTTTTCTGGTGGGCGAAACGCCATCTTTCGGCAGACGGCGCGGCGGTACCGTGGCATGGCTGGGGGAGAGTTCCGGCAATACAGAGTTGTCAGAAAAAGAAAAACATATCATATTTGACTCCACCGCCGGCACCCCATACAGCGACCCCGGTCTGAACAATCAGGCAGATTTTTTAAGCAAACGCAGAAAAAATCTGATAGAACGCTTGCGCAAAAAAGGTGTTCCCAAGTGGTACAAAGCCCGTTAAACGGTGTTTTTTATTTGACAAAAAACGTTTTGATGCTATATTTATTCAAAGTAAGGTGTGTCTAAATGAAGAAAATAAAACGTTTTACCCTCATTGAACTGCTGGTTGTAATTGCAATAATTGCTATATTGGCAGCTATGCTTTTACCGGCGCTTTCGGCAGCCCGGGAGCGGGCGCGCAGTACAGTTTGTTTGTCTAAATTGAAAAATCTGTGGATGGGGCAAAATCTTTACGCCAACGATCATAAAGGTTCCATTGCAGTATCGTTTCATCACAGCAGCGAAGAAGAGATGGCGCGCATGTGCGGTTACGGCAGCTCCTGCCGGATCATCAGCGGCCGCCATGCGGTGCCCAATTTGCTGGTGTGCGGCGGCTACATGGGCTTTATGCCGTCGCCGGAAGCGACCAATCTGCAAAAAACTGATATTGAGCCCAATTTCCGCTGCCCCAGCGACAGTGTGCTGTTCGGTACGACCTCGGCGGAAGAAGGCTATTATGTGAATACATCATACATATTCTTATATCACACCCCGCAGCAGGCGGCGGATGAAACCGAAACCATCGCGGGGCACGACCTGAAAGACAGTTCCGGCAATGGTATCGGCAGGCGTATCGTGGGGAGGGATGACCCCAATGCTATGATAATCCACGATGCGCCGGGGAGTCTGGCAGCAAAACTTTCGCAGAAAAGCAGTTCTGCGCCAATTCACCCCAACTCGATCAATGCTGTGCATTTGGGCGGACATGGCGTACCGATAACTATTTCGACCGCCGACCAGGCAAAAGATTGGAAATGGGCTGGCTTTGCCGCCTGTTATGAAGAAATAAGTAAATAATTTTTAACCCGATAAACAGAAGTACAATGATGGTTACCGATCCCGTATGCAAGATGACTTTTCCGCCGGAACGGGCGGCGGCAACGTATGAGTACAAAGGCACGATATACTACTTTTGCAACCCCAACTGCAAAGTTAAATTTGCCCAAGATCCGGAGCTTTATTTGAGCAGTAATGCTCCGGCAGAGCCATGTTGCTGCTGCTCCGAAGCCTTTGAAGACGATGATGTTAAAGTGGAAAAACGTTTGCATGGGCTGCTGACCGGATTTATTATTGCTGCGGTAATAACCGTTTTGATCATGGTAATTGAGCATTTGCCGGAACTTGACCGGCGTGGGGTGGCCTGTCTGGCGTGGGGGTTATCCAGTATAGCAGTTTTCGGACCCGGCGGATTTCTTTTGCTGCGGGGGGTAAAATCGCTGAAAAACTTTAAGCTCAATATGTTTACTCTGATCAGTATGGGGATCGGTTCGGCATATTTTTACAGCGTATATGCGTTGTTTTTTGCCGGGACTCTGCCAGCTTCGCTTCTGGATGATGCGGGTAATGCCAAGCTGCATTTTGCTCCGGCAGCCATGATCGCGGCACTGGTCATTCTGGGCCAGTATCTGGAAGGTCGTGCCAGCCGCGGGGCAGGGAGGGCGATCAAGTCGCTGATGGAATTGGTGCCGCCGATGGCGCGAAAAGTCAAAAAGTGCTGCGGAAGTGTTGTTGAAATTCCCTTAAACGAAGTACAGTTGGGTGATTGGTTGAAGATCCTGCCCCACGACAAGATCCCGGTAGATGGTTTTGTGGTCGAAGGTCACGGCCCGGTGGATGAATCCATGTTGACCGGCGAAGCTGTTCCGGTGGAAAAAACAGTGGGCAGCAAGCTCTCTGCCGGTACAGTCAACGGCGAGTTTGTATTGACCATGCAAGCCGAAAAAGTAGGCAGCGATACTTTGCTTGCCCATATAGTAGAACTGGTCAAAACAGCCAGAAAAACCAAATTACCTGTTCAGAAACTTGCTGACAAAGTTTCGGCGTTTTTTGTGCCGGCAGTTCTGGCAGTGGCATTGATCGCCTTTTTCTGCTGGGGACTCATTGCCCGGGATTGGTCCATGGCGCTGGGGGCATTTATAGCAGTATTGCTGGCGGCTTGTCCCTGTGCATTGGGGCTGGCGGCGCCACTGGCGGTAACAGTGGGGGTAGGCACCGGCGCCCGCAACGGTATTCTGATAAAAGATCCATCAGCACTGGAAAGTATGAAAAAAGTCGATACTCTGATGCTGGATAAAACCGGCACCCTGACCGAAAATACATTGCAGGTGCGCTGCGTATGTGTAGATCATAACACAGATAAAAAGCAATTTTACCGGACACTTTTTGCTTTGGAAAACAACAGTCGCCACCCCCAGGCCAAAGCCGTTATGGCAATGAAAGAGTTCAAGCTTTATGCAGACAGCCTGCCGGAAGTGGAAGACTTTACTTCGCTGCCCGGGCAGGGGGTGTGCGGCATTGTCAATGATGTGCGCATCGTGCTGGGCAGCAAGGATTTCATGCTTAATGAAAAGGTTGATGTCGATGGATTTTTTGCCCAAAACGACATCGATCGCAGTCTATTGCCGGCAAACAGTTTGACTTACCTTGCTGCCTTGGGGCGTGTATGGGGTGTTTTTGCCGTCAGCGATATTATCCGCCCGGAGGCGCAGCAAGTGGTCAATGAGTTCAAACAAAATGCGGTTGATCCGGTGATAATTTCGGGCGACAATGCCGAACAGGTCAAGCTTGTGGCTGATACTCTGGGGATCGAAGAGTACTACCCGGCGTTGAAAGTTCAGGATAAACTTGAGAAAGTCCGCGCCCGTCAGGCTTTCGGCAGATGCGTTGCCATGGTGGGCGATGGCGTCAATGATGCCGCGGCACTGGCGGCTGCCGATGTAAGTATTGCCATGGGTTCCGGCTCGGATGCCGCGCTGGAAAACGCCCAGATCACGCTTTTGGCAGGCAATATCGGCAAATTGGGCAAACTTTTCCGGTTAAGTGCGGCGGTCAATGGTACGATCAAACTTAATCTGATGCTGGCTTTTGTTTATAATATCATGCTTATACCCTTGGCGGCCGGAGCATTTTACTCTTTGCTGAATTGGCAGTTTACCCCGGTTTGCAGCAGCATAGCCATGTCGGGATCATGTTTGCTTGTGGTGTTTAATTCGCTGCGTTTGTGGCATTTGGATCTGGATAAAAAACAGAAAAAAACGGCAGAGTGATTTACCGCTCTGCCGCGTAGTGATAAGTTATTGATTTTTTTCAGCCCCGACCGAGGCGCACAGTCGATTTCCCATACCCCGGCAAGCGGGATAAAAAGAGTTCGCTGCGCGGAGAGAGTACTCCGGCAGATTTACTGTTGCTGTCGGACTCTGGTTCGGCAGCGGTGTCGTAATACTCTCTTTTGCCGAGATTTTCGATGGTTTCGCTTTTTAGCGCACCGTGATTGCGCGGGCGGATCTGCCGGCGGGCTTCGCGCATTGCCAGAAACAATGCCTGTTCGCACACCGCGCAGAATATCAGCAGATCACCGATATCCAAAGTGTTGGTGCCCAGCGCAAGTTTAACATCTTCTTCCGCCATTTTTACTGCGGCTTGCCGGGTATCTTTGTGCAGACTCTGCCATGAACGCCGCTGCAAGTGACAGTTGAAATATTCCTCGACCTGAAACATGGATACTTGCATATTAACTACTCTTTTTTTTGCTGTTTATATAAAAAAACTCTGAAAAAACTCCGGAGCAGTTTGCTTGCCCCGGAGTTTATTATACTCAAAAAAGCTTACGCATTGCGCAACGTTCTCAAAGCTTCCATGCTGGGCATTACGTTGCGGATACGGCACATGCGCTGTTTGGCGTTTTTGAACTCAAAAGTAAGTTCGCCGATCGCCATGCGTTTGATGCCGTCAAATCCGCGGGGAGTGGCATCCACATCGGTAATGCTGCGTCCCTTCAAGCTGGCAAGTCCCAGACCGGTGGCATCCAGCACCCACACGTCGGTATCCGGCACATCGGGGTCTGCCATAATGGTCATACCGCGACCGGAAATTTCGTTGACCACGCTTGCAACGTAAGCTCCGCGACGTTCATCGCTGCGCAGAACCTGCAGCGAGTTTTTGTATTCGTTGGAAATCACCCGAGCCTGCCCGGGACTGCACAAGATCTGCATGGGTTCGCCGCCTTCAGAAAGGATATTCTGCGCAGCATCGTTGATCATGAAACTGTCCAGTGCAAGGGCTTCGGCATCCACTTCCATACCGTCACCGTCGGCGGCAAAGTGATAAAGCCCACCGGCTTCGCCACGGGTATCTGCCCCGGGTTCGCGACGAACCCCAAAGAGCGCCACCCGGTTGAGGTCGCGGGCAAGTTCGCTCAAAGCAAAGGCAGTCTGGCGGTTGACCATGTTGTCAATGGAGCCATAAAGATTGATCGCCAGCGCAGAACCGGTCAGAACGATGTCTTTGCGGAAGATCTGCATATAGTTGTATTCGCTGCCGCTCAAATGGCTGGTTTCTTCGCCGTCGCCATTGACAGAACCTTCCGCCATGGGCGAGCTTACGATATTGAGAATGGCATCAGCTTTTACCATCGTATTTGCCGACCCGTTGGCACCGGCCAGTTCCAGCGTAAAGGTTTCGCCGGCAATGCCGGTAACACGGAACAATGCCGGATCGTTCTGGGCAACCAGCAGGGTGCCGACTTTAAGCTTGGCGACATCTTTGGCAACCGCAGTAACGGTGTTGTTTTCTACTGCGGTAACAGCAATGCTGCGGCCGGAGATCTGATCTTCCAGCCATTCGTGTTTCTGGGCGGTGGCTTCGGGAACGGTTTTGAAGTTGGATATAAAACGGGGTTCATCTTTTACCACAGTCGAAAGAATGTCGGAAAGATCGCGTTTTTTGTTGACAAAAGTGTAAGCATAAATCATAGTAAAAATCCTTTTTTGTTAAAAAATCAGTTTATTTCGGGCGCTCCGGAAAGCATCATTTCCAGAGCATCCATGCGGCTGCCGCTTTGAACACTCACGCTTCGGGGCGCGCTGCCGGGGCGGCTGCCTGCGCCGGATTTGACCGGCAGAATAAAATAGCGGGGATTACGGTTTTTGAAATCCTGCATAAAGGCAGCTGTCTGCTCTTTATTATCAGGAGAAATATTGTTTTTCTGCAATATAAAATCCAGATACTCAACATCGTTGAAGTGATAATCCCCAGCCAGAGCATTCAACTGTTTTTCCCTTTTAAGGGTATTCAGTTCG
>JAFVQX010000039.1 GCA_017504585.1 Lentisphaeria bacterium | reverse complement strand
TTCAGAAATATCCTGAAGGTTATAAGGATAAATGATAAAGGAGGAGATTTATGATACAGCATAATTTCGATAATGATTTGCCCCGCACCCCCGATTATCCGGATGCCGTTCTGGCCTGGGAGCAGGGTACCAATATCTGGCACGAAGAACTTTTCCGGCGCATGAACAGCGACGAAAGCAAAGCCAACCGCGTGCCGTTGCCCGCTTTGCCCGATACGCTTGAAGAATGGCAGAATATCCGCGGTAAGGTGCTGCAGGATTTTAAAGATTGCATGTACGGCGAAATGCCGCCGGCACCGGATAAAGTCGAACTGCGGAAGCTTTCCGAAAGAAACGACGTACTCGACGGCACCGCCAACCGTTACGAATACCGCATCCTCTGTAAAATGAACAACGGCAGAGAGTTTGATTTTGACATGCTTTTGTATGTGCCCAAAAGCAATCCGCATGCTCCGGTTTTCACTACGTTGAATTTCAAAGGCAATCAGGCGGTTGCCGAAGAAGATGATGTGCGCATCACCCGTTCGGCAATGTATGTTCCCGGCAGATGGCACTCCAGCGTTCCCTCCGACGGCGCCAGAAGTTTTCAGCTGGAACACATTTGCGCCCGCGATGCGGTCAAACGCGGCTACGCGGTGGCAACTGCCTGTTACGGTGAAATATTCCCGGATAATCTTGATGGTTTCCGCAAAAGTATTTTCACTCTCTTCTACGATGAAGAAGATCTGCGCAGCGATTGCGAAAGATCGTTGCAGGAACTGCAGAACAAACCGCTGCGCAATATCAGCGCTATCGGCGGCTGGGCGTGGGGATTGAACCGCATGGTCGATGCGCTTGAACAGCTCGAATTTACGCAATTTGCAGTAGTGGGTCACTCCCGGTTGGGAAAAGCTTCGCTGTGGGCTGGTGCCAACGACGAACGCTTCGGCTTGGTGATTTCCAACAATTCCGGCCATGGCGGAGCGGCGCCTTCACGTCATCATCTTGGTGAAACACTGACAATGCTCTGGAGCATCCGCAGCAACTGGTTCTGCGGCAGAATGGCGCGCTATGCGGGGTTGGAAAAGCTTTTGCCCATCGATCAGCATCAGCTGCTGGCACTGGCGGCTCCCCGGTCGGTTTATGTGGCCAGTTCCAGCAAGGATATAACTGCCGACCCCAAAGGTGAATTCATTTCAGCGCAGACTGCCTCCAAAGTCTGGGAGCTTTACGGTATGCAAGGTGTGGGGGTGGACTGTATGCCGCCAGAAAATCAGCCGGTGGGCGATATGGTCGGTTATCACGTTAAAACCGGTCCGCACAGCATGACCGCGTATGATTATGAACAATATTTTAATCAGGCCGACAAAGTTTTCGGCAAAAAGAATTGAATCATGAAAACAGTTATTTTAAGTGATGGCGGGTGGGGCAGCGCACTTTCCCTGGTGTTGGCAGAAAATGGTCACGAGGTGATCATGTGGGGGCCGTTCCCCGAATATTTGCAGGAGATGGCTCAAACCCGGGAAAACCGCAAGTTCCTCAAAGGCATAAAGTTCCACGACAACGTGGTCTTTGAGCCGGATATGGCCAAAGCCGTGCAAGATGCCGATTTGCTGGTGCTGGCAACCCCCACCCAGTATTTGCGCGGAGTTCTGGAACAGCTCAAAAATGTTTACAGTTCAAGCCGCAGCGCATTGCTGGTCAATGTGGCAAAAGGTATTGAAGAAAACACCTGGCTGCGGATCAGTCAGATGGTAAAAGAGTTTTTGCCCGAAGCTCCTTACGCGGTGCTTTCCGGCCCCAGCCATGCCGAAGAAGTCGCCCGCGCCGTGCCTACGGCAGTGGTGGCGGCATCGGGCAATATAGAATATGCCGAAAAAGTGCAAAATGCTTTTATGAATAAATATTTCCGGGTCTACACCGGTACCGACGTCGTTGGCGTGGAGCTGGGCGGCGCCCTGAAAAATGTGATCGCCATCGCCGCCGGGGTCATCGACGGTATGAGGCTGGGCGACAACACCAAAGCCGCTCTGATGACCCGCGGCGTTGCCGAAGTCGGCAGACTGGGCGAGGCGCTGGGCGGTTCGGCACAGACTTTTGCCGGATTGAGCGGCATCGGGGATTTGATCGTAACTTGCTGCAGCGGACACAGCCGCAACCGTTATGTGGGCGAAGAATTGGGCAAAGGCAGAAAGCTCGACGAGATCATCCAGTCTATGAATATGGTGGTTGCCGAAGGCGTCCGCACCAGTATCGGGGCATATCATCTGGCGCGTCAGGTCAATGTGCAAACGCCCATAATCGACGAAATTTACGCGGTGGTGCATAATAATTTCAGCGCCCTTGATGCGTTGGAAAAACTTATGAACCGCGAAGGCAAAACAGAATTTTAGTTGTTTTCCTGAATGTTGTAAAAAATCAAAGTACGGCGGCACCTGTCAGGCACGCTGTATTCTGCAATGTTTGACAATTCGCAGTTTGTGTAATATATTCAGATCATAAGCTGCATACAAAATTTGAGATATTATTGAACACTGACAACTGTAAAAAATTGCGGTTTTCCGCAGGAAAGGTTCTATTATGAGTAAATTAAGAGTTATGTCCGTTATGGCTCATCAGGACGATTTTGAATTTGAAGCCGCGGGGCTCTTCCTGCGCTTGCGCCAGCACTACGGCGACGATGTGGAGCTGAAGATCCTGACCACCAGCACCGGTGTCAGCGGCCATCACATCATCGGTCCGGATGAAACCATCCGCATCCGCGAAGCCGAAGCCATCGCCAGCGCCAATGTCGTGGGCGCGGAATACGAAAATCTCCGCCAGCTGGACGGCACCCACGTTGCCGCCCAGGTCTTCTGCGACCGCAATTTGCTGGGCGGCTTGTGGAACGCCATCCGGGCATTTGCGCCGGACTACATCATTGCACCGCCGGTGGTGACCAATCCGCTGGCGGGTATCCATATCGATCACCAGCATACCGCCGAAGCCGTCCGGCTGGTGGCATATCAGCTGGGGGTGCCCAATGCTTATCCCACCATGTTTGCGCCCCGGGTGCAGCGTTTTCCGGTGCCGGTGATCCTGAATTGCCCCGATGCGTACTGCAAAGAAGCGGTGTGGCACTTCGGAGTGGATTGCGATCAGGTAAAAGAACAGAAAATGCAGATGCTTTTGAAGCACAAATCCCAGATTTGCGAATGGCTGCCCTTTGTGAACAATCTTAACAACACCGACCCCGATCTGGGCAGCGGCGACGCCTGGAAAGAAGAAGATTGGCGCAACAACCTTGCCAAACGGGTCAACGCAGTCAATCTGCGTCATGGTTTTGACGATACCGTTTTCCGCGAGTATTTTGCCGTTACCCGCTGGGGTTATCTGCCGTCGGCGGAAAAAGTTGCCAAAGATTTCCCGTTCCTGTTCTGGAACAAAGATAATCCGCTGGCGTAAAAATCTGACTTGCCGCCTGATATGTTTTCAGGCGGCATAAAGCAGAAAAGTTATGGAACAGCTGTGTAAAAAAGACTGCCCTCCCCGCTGATAAACAGCGGCGGAGATTGGCAGTTTTTTAAGAACTTTTGCCATTCACCGCTCGGTCTTGAAAACGGATCTTACCACTCGCTGTATGGTTTTTCCACCAGATATGCGTTGCGGTAACGGGGATCATCGGAAACTTCTTCGGTTACCCATGAAGGCATTTCAAAAACTTCGTCTTCATGCTTCAGCTCGATTTCGGCTACTGCCAAACCGGTGTTGGCGCCTTCAAATATATCTATTTCCCAGCGGTGATCGCCCACTTGCTCGTAATAACGCACCTTGCTGATGTATTTGCCGCTGCCGAACTCCTCAAACATGGCATCCAGATCTTCCGGCGGGATCTCGTACTCGAACTCGCTGCGGGATATACCCTTGCTGGCGCCTTTGATCGTCAGGAACGCTTTGTCATCTGCCAGCCGCAGCCGCAAAGACAACCCTTCGTGCCGCACCAGATAACCTTGTTTGATCCGGACACCTTTTTCCGGCTTTTGCCATCTGGCAAGGTCCACTAAAAATTTCCGCTCGATCTCACAACCCATAGCAACTCTTCTCCGAAGCTTTTCCGGATCACTTGAGCACCGCCAATGCGGTATTCACATTGCCGAAAGGCGCGCTGACCTGTACCCCTGCCACAGCGGGGCGGATGGCTTCGATGCATTCACGGGCAATGGCGATGCCTTCGGCTTTCTGGGCATCTTTATCTATCCGGGAGCCCATGCGCCGCATAATGCTGTCGGGCACGACCACGCCGGGAACTTCGGTGCGCATAAATTCAGCGTTCCGCAAGCTCGCCAGCGGCCAGACTCCGGCAATGGCGGGCAAATGCAAGTGTTCGATACGTTTAAGGAAACTCAAGAGTTTTTCCGGGTCAAAGACCGGCTGGGTCACGATAAAGTCCGCCCCGGCTTCGGCTTTCTGACAAATTCTCCGGTATTCGCGCTCCTGATCTATGGCGTTGGGGTCAAGCCCCACACCGATAACGGCAGACGTCTGCATTTTCAGCGAGCCGCCCCCCAGATCGATACCCATGTTGAGCTTTTTCTGCATTTCGGTCATGCCGATAGCATCCACATCAAAGACCCCGCTGCTGGCAGGAAAATTCCCCAGTTTGGGCGGATCGCCGGTGATGAAAAGCAGATTGTGTATCTTTTCGCAGGCACAGCCCAAAAGTTCGCTCTGCAAACCGATCAGACTGCGGTCGCGGGCGCAAACGTGCAGAGTCGTTTCGATATTTACATTGCGCTGGATCTCGATTGCGGTAATAAGCGAAGCTATCCGGCTGCTGGCGCGGGGGCCGTCGGGCAGATTGATTATATCCACTCCGGCGGCAGCGCAAATGCGGGATTTTTCGATCACTCCGGAGAGGTCAAACCCCGGCGGAGGCGTTATTTCCACGCAAGTTATCCACTCTTTATCGGCAAGTTTTCTGCCCAATCTTGAGCGTTCCGCCAAGGGTATTTCCGGCATAACTTCCACGCCGGAAGCTATTTCGATCACCGGTTTGGCGCTTGCCGCATTGCCCTTTGCCAGCGGACGCACCGACCGCGCCATCTCTTTGATCTCCGCCGGACCGATACCGCAACAGCCGCCGATGCCTTTGGCGCCCAAATTGGCGTAGCGCATGGCGTAAGTTGTGAAATATTCGGGGCTGTTCATATACATTGTGCGGTTGTCGATCTTGCGCGGCTCGCCGGCGTTGGGCTGGATCACCCACGGCAGCGTGCTGGCAGAACGCACATTTTCAAAGCATTTGAGCATTGCTTCCGGCCCGTTGCCGCAATTCAACCCCAGCGCTGCGGGGGGATTGGCTGTATCCAGCAAGGCACTTAAAAGTTCGGCAAAGGGAGTTTGACTGTTGACTCCGCAAGCATTTTCATTGAGCGCAAAACTGGCTATATAGGGTATTTCAAGCTCGCTTGAGATCTTTGCCACAGCTTTGACATCTTCCAGATCTTCCAGCGACTCAAAGATGATGAAGTCAGCACCGGCATGGGCTATAAACTTTGCCGGTGCGGCGATTATTCCGGCACGGTCGCAATTTTTGTACGCTTCGGTCAACTCTCCGGCAGGCCCCACCGAACCGGCAATAAGAGTATCGCCATGGGCGCACTTTCTTGCCAGTTTGACGGCATTTTCGCAAATATCCTGCAATTTGTCTGCCAGACCAAAACGGGAGAGCTTGTTGACATTGGCGCTGTAAGTATTGGTCGTAAGCACATCGCAACCGCTGTCGATGTAGTTCTGGTGGATGCTCTGCACCGTATCGGCGGCAGTCAGCACCAGATTTTCAAAACATACATTGACAAAAAAGTTTTTGCGGTATAATTCTGTACCCATAGCGCCGTCAAAGATCAGCAGATCCTTTTCCAGCCTTGCGGTCAAAAGCTCCGTACTCATTGAAAAATCCCGCCTTATTTAAGTTTTTCCGCCAGTATATCGCTGACCAGTTTGGGATTGGCTTTGCCTTTGGAAAGTTTCATCACCTGCCCCACCAGGAACTGCAATACTTTGGGGTTGCCGGCTTTGTACTGTTCCACCTGCGCGGGATTGGCGGCGATGGCCTGATCCACAAAACCTTCCACTGCCCCGGCATCGCTGACCTGCGCCAGACCTTTTTCTTTGATGATCTCGTTAGCGCCTTTGCCGGTGGCGAACATCTCGGGCAGCACATCTTTGCCGATCTTGCCGGAGATACTGCCGCCATCCACGGCATTGACCAGCTCTGCCATATTAGCAGGAGTAATGGGGCTTTCGGTAATATCCATGCCGGCAGCTGACAGCTCGCGCAACAGTTCAGAAATTATCCAGTTGGCAAGCAGTTTGGGATTTTTGACCGACTTGGCGGCTTCGTCAAAATAAGCTGCCAGGTGCCGGTCGGCAGTTACCACACCGGCATCATATTCGGTCAAGCCGCCGGCAACCAGTCTGGCACGCATGGCAGCAGGCAGTTCCGGCAGATTGGCTTTGAACTCGGAAATCTCTTCTTCGGTAAAAGTTACCGGCAGCAGGTCCGGATCGGGGAAATAGCGGTAGTCGTGCGCCTGTTCTTTGGTACGCATAAGGTAGCTTTCGCCGGAGTCATCGTTCCAGCCTCTGGTTTCCTGCCGCAGGGTGCGTCCGGCATCCAGCTCTTGCGCCTGCCGCCACATTTCATATTCAATAGCACGGTGGACGGCGCGGAAACTGTTGAGGTTTTTCAGCTCGATCTTGGTACCGAAGGGGTCGCTGGAGCTTTTGCGCAAAGAGATATTCACGTCGCAGCGCATCTGACCTTTTTCCATATCGCAATCGCTGATATTGCCGTACTGCATGATCTCTTTAAGACTGGTCAGATATGCATACGCTTCGTCGGCGGTGCGCATATCCGGCTCGGAAACTATTTCTATAAGCGGCACCCCGGCGCGGTTGTAGTCAGCACCGCTGGCGCCTTGATAGTGGCTCAATTTGGCGGGGTCTTCTTCCAGATGGATACGGGTTATGCCAATGCGTTTGGCAGGCAGCTCATCGCCGGAAAAACCTTTGACCCCTTCGCCGCCGACATTGATGCATCCGTCGGTACAGAAAGGCATATCGTACTGGCTGATCTGGTAGTTTTTGGGCAGATCCGGATAAAAATAACTTTTGCGGTCAAATTTGCTGAACCGGGCGATCTCGCAACCGGTAAGCAAACCGGCAATGACCGCTTTGCGGATGGCTTCTTTGTTGGGAACCGGCAGCGTGCCGGGGTAGCCCATGCAGACCGGACAGGTATGGGTATTGGGTTCAGCGCCGAAAGTGTTGGCACAGGAACAGAACATCTTACTGGCAGTACGCACCTGACAATGTACTTCCAGACCGATAACAGCTTCGTAATTCGACATGAGAAAATCCTTATTGGTTATTATAATGTATATACTTGGAGATAATATACCACAAAGCCTGATTTTTGCCAACTGCAAGAAAAATTTTTTACATCAATGCGTCATGTCGATCATAAAAGTAAACGCCTTTGTGCGCCTGTCCGTCGCAGCAAGGCTCAAGATTTGCCGCAATTTTGCCTTACCGGGACAAAAAAAAACGACCGTCTGATGACGGTCGTGCCCCGCACTCAACCCTGCTTCCCCCCGGAAAAGGGTAAGTTCCCCCAATAAATTTAAGGTTATTGCTTTTCTGCCCAAACGCTGTCGGGCATAAAGTCGTTGATAAAGCTGCGGACGATCTTTTCGAGACCGGCTTCGCCGAATTCCCAGTTGACGAAATCGCTGCCGAGAGCATCGGTGATGTTGCGCTGATCAAAGGTGATGTTGCTGGCAAAGTAGGGCAGCAAATCGCCGAGGAACTTGCTCATGAGATTGCTTTCGTTGCTTTCTTCGCCGGTGGCTTCGCCTACGCTGATTTCCACATTGCTGATTTTAAGGATGTTGCAAATGGCGCGCTGGATCTGATAAGTCTGCACAGGGCTGTTGCCGGTGCAGTGATAAGTGCGGTTGCAAACGGGTTTCTGGAACAGCGCAGTGATCGCCTGCTGCACATAATCAATGGGCACAAAATAGACCCGTTCGGAAGCAGCTGTACGGAAATGCAAGCCCATATCGACCCAGTCGGCGGGGTCCAAACCGGCTTTCATGCAACGATTCTGCTTGAGTTTGGCAAGAAACTCCACGATACGGTAGAAAGCCAGCGGACGGCGGACTCTGCCATCGCTCAAACGGCCGGTGATGATGGCGGGACGATATACACTGAAAGGTATGCCGCTGTTGCGCACGAGCATTTCGGCTTTGAATTTGCTTTCTTCGTAGGGGTTGTTGAAACCGCTGTTGAGCGCCTGTTCTTCGGCAGCTTTACCGGAGATCTTACCGGCGACATAAGCGGTACTTACATAGTGCAGTTCTTTAACATTCAAAAGCTGGGCGAGCTTGACCATATTGATGGTGCCGCCATAGTTGATCTTGAAAGTTTTGCCGGTGGGGTCTTTGCCCAGATTGACGTCGGCAGCGCAATGGAAAACGCGGTCAACATCTTTAAGAATATCCAACTTGGCGAGTTCTTCGGGGACGATATCCACCACGTCACCATCGATAACTTCGACAGCAGCCAGGACTTTGTCAGTCATCTCGGGGCAATGGTCGAAAACGCACTGTTCGCGCAAAACTTTGGCAACACGATCGGCGGCAGAACCGCCGCCATTACTGCGGGCAATGCAAACAAAACGTTCTGCGGGTTTTTCGCGCAGCAGCGCGACAACAAAAGCACTGCCGACCAAACCGGTAACGCCAGTAAGTAAGATCTTTCCCATGTGAATCCTGTCTTTTTATATATCTTTGTTTATTAAAATGCAATATACGCTATAATATAGCCCATTTTCCATAAAAGGCAAATTTACGGCTTATTTATTTTGCGGATGTGTGTTGAATCGAGTTCAGGAACAAATTTTTCATGACTGCTTGCACCATAACTCCCACGCAAGGCACTGCGGCATACGATATATTGCCATAGGGCAAATACTTGTTTACCCGCGTGAGAGAGTATGGGAATGTATGAGAGTGTATGAGAGTGTATGGGAGTAAACAGCCGGTTGACGCGCTGTTTCTGCCGGCAACGCGCCGGATAACGCCCCGCGGCATACGCACAATGCAGCAACGGCTGGCGGCATCTAACACCACCACACACTATCGCAGCGACTGGCGGCAATACCAGTCCGACCTGTCCGACAGCCGCCACGCAAACTGTCGCCCGCGCTACGCCGCAGTAAAGGCACAACCGCCCGCAGGAGGGCAATATTGCGAGGAAAGGTCGCGTTTTGCAAGGCGAACAAGAGAGGGATCCGGCTTCGTTACACTACGCCGTGACAAGGCATACCTTTGTATGTGACCCGTCTTCGTACACTACGCCGTGGCAAGCCGAACGGTTCGCCGCAGTCAAGGCACAACCGCCCGCAGGCGGGCAATATTGCGTGCAGCTGGCGAGTTTTGGCAAGCCGATCCCTGAAGGAGTGTACTTTTGTACTCGACTGAAGGGTCGGTGCAGTCAAGGCTCGCCAGATGCCGCAAGATTGTCCGCCTTATATAACCATGATGCCGAAAACCAAAGCAAACAAGGCTACGGTTTCGACGATACCACAGATGGTCAGATAGTTGGTAAAACCCTTGTTGGTTTCGCCGAAAGCGTCACAACCGGCGGCGGCGGCTTTGCCCTGAAAGATTGCCGAAGCCATCAAGCCGAAACCGGCAAAGATACCCATAGCAAGATAGAAAATGCCACTGCCGTCGCCACCTTTGATAAGCATCATAAGGATCATACCGTAGATGGTCTGGGAAAGGGGGGTACCCGCCAACGCCACCAGCAGGAACGGTGCGGGTTTGTTCTGGGCATAGCAGCGTTTCCACGCGGCGATGGCGGCCTGACCGGCGATACCGGAACCTACGGCAGAGCCCACGGCGGCGAGAGCGACAGCAGCATAACCACCAGCCATGGCGAGAGCTTTCAACAATTCAACATTCATTTTTCAAATCTCCTTTTTTTTATGATGTAAATTCAAAAGTTTTTAATTCAGGTA
>JAFVQX010000038.1 GCA_017504585.1 Lentisphaeria bacterium | reverse complement strand
GGATAAGGTAGTTTGAGGTGGCTACCTGACTTGTCCACCATAGCTTTATGCGACGGTGGAAAGGTAACCGCCGAAAACACTCCTTGTGCTGGGCGAAGGTTGTGCCTTTGACGACTTTTGAGGAGTTTTGAAATTACCTCATAAAACAAGGAGATAAAAAATTATGGCAAACATCAAAACTTATGAAGGCGATCTGCAGGCCCAGGGTCTTAAATTCGGTCTGGTCGCGGCACGTTTCAACGACTTTTTCGTCAGCCATCTGGTGGAAGGTGCAGTAGATACCATCGTCCGGCACGGCGGCAATGCCGACGATATTGCAGTAGCATGGGTCCCCGGCTCTTACGAAATACCCTTTGCGGTCAAAAAAATGCTGGACAGCAAAAAGTATGATGCCATTATCGCCATGGGTGTAGTCATCCAGGGCGCCACCCCCCACGCCGGTTACATCAACAACGAAGTCGCCAAAAGCCTTGCCCAGCTGGGTATGGAATACGGCACCCCCGTAACCTACGGCATGATCACCGCCGACAACATCGAACAGGCCATCGAACGCAGCGGCACCAAAGCCGGCAACAAGGGTGCCGATGCGGCACATGCGGCTATTGAAATGGCAAACCTCAACAAACAGCTTGGCAAATAAGCGATTTTTCCGTACACAGTATTATGAGTTACGATAACGAAACAGAAAAACGTCCGACTCCGGAACGTTTGCACAATAAACGCGTGGGCAGAGAACTTGCCATGCAGTATCTTTTCCAATGCTCCATAACCGGCGAAAAGTTTTCGGCGGCAGCATGGAACACTTTTCTGGAACAGGCAAGCGAAGAACACAACCTCGGCACCAACCGTTATGCCCGCAAGTGCCGGGAATATGCCGAAAAACTGATCGCAGCTTGTGTGCAGGACTCCCAGCGCATCGAAGAAACCATCAAAAACGTCGCCCGCAACTGGTCGCCGGAGCGTATTTCTGCGGTGGATCATGCCACACTCAAAGTGGCGATCGCCGAAATGCTCAACTTCCCGGATGTACCGCCGGTGGTGAGTATCGACGAAGCGGTTGCCATCACCCGGGATTACAGCGATGAACGGGCTTGCGATTTTGTCAACGGTATTCTCAATGCCGTAAAAAGCACGCTCAACCGCCCGGAACGCGAAGGAGTAAAAGCGTAATATGGGGTTGTTTTCGGTTTTCAAGCGCGGCTTGCAGAAAACTGCAGTAGGTGTATCCCGCACCATCAGCGGACTTTTTACCGGCGAAAAAAAGTGGGACAATGCGCAGTTTGAAGAGTTGGAATTTGCTTTGATCGCCGCCGATTTCGGGGTGAAAGCCTCCGGCGAGATCGTCAATGAGCTGAAAAACTCTTACGAACTGGGCAAGATCGCCACCACTGCCGATATTTATAACGAAGCAGCTGAACTGGTGGCAGAAATCCTGCGGAAAAATCAGCGGCAGATCGCTTTTGCCCCCGCCCCTGCCCCCACAGTTATACTTATGGTCGGGGTCAACGGTTCCGGAAAAACCACCACCATCGGCAAACTGGCTCAACGCTGGCAAAACGAGGGCAAGCGTGTTGTGCTGGGCGCTGCCGACACTTTCCGTGCCGCCGCAGTCGAACAATTGCAGCTCTGGGGCGAACGAACCAACTGTCATGTGGTTGCCGGCAAGCCGCAAGCCGATCCGGCAAGCGTGGCGTTTGCCGCTGCCGAATACGCAGTAAACAATCACGCCGATATCGTTTTGATCGACACCGCCGGCCGTCAGCAGACCCGCAAAGCTCTGATGGATGAATTGAGCAAGATCGTCCGCGCCATCGGCAAAGCCTGCCCCAATGCTCCTCACGAAGTGTGGCTTACGGTGGATGCCAGTTTGGGTTCCAACGCCTTGAGTCAGGCGCGGGAATTCAGCAAATCGGCCAATCTCACCGGTTTGGTCCTGACCAAGCTCGACGGCACCGGCAAGGGCGGTATGACTGTTGCCATCCACCGGGAGTTTGAGCTGCCCACATTCTTTACCGGATTCGGCGAAGCACCCGACGATTTGCAGGAATTTGACCCCGAACTGTATGCCGCGGCGCTTTTTCAGGATACAAAAGCTTGATAAGGAACTTACTTTATGACGATCTCCGGCAACAGCCTTGACCGGCAATATATGAAACGGGCGCTTGCTCTCGCCCGTCAGGCCTGGGGCAAAACTGCACCCAACCCCATGGTGGGTGCGGTAGTCGTCAAAAACGGCAGGATCGTGGGCGAAGGCTATCACCACAAAGCCGGGACCGCCCATGCGGAAGTAAACGCATTGAATGCAGCCGGCGCGCAGGCAAAAGATGCCACGATCTATGTAACGCTTGAACCCTGTTCCACTTACGGCAGAACTCCCCCCTGTACCGAAGCAATAAAACGTTCTGGCATCAGGCGGGTGGTTTGCGCCAGCGAAGACTTCAACCCCAAACATGCGGGCAATGGTTTTGATATATTGCGCGATGCCGGCATCGAAGTCAAAGTCGGAGTATGCCGGAAAGAAGCGCTGGAACTCAACAAAGCCTTTTTCTCGCTCATCACCCGCCAAAGACCATATGTTTTGCTGAAAATGGCTATGACGCTGGATGGCAAGATCGCCACTGCGTGCGGCGACAGCAAGTGGATAACCTCTTCTGCTGCCCGCAGCCGGGTACAGCGGTTGCGCCAATGGTGCGATGCGATCATGGTCGGCGGCGAAACCGTCCGGCTCGACCGCCCCGCTCTGGTGGTCAGAGAGCCCGGAACTTGGGAAAATCAGCCGCAAAAACTAATTTATACAAAAATGAGCGAAGATCTTTTGCGCAAAGAGTATTTCCCCGGCGATCCGACTGTACGCGCGGTTGCCCCCGCCAACCGCAACGAGTGGCTGGAGCTGTTGACCGATCTGGGCAGAAATAATGTAAGCGCTCTGCTGCTGGAAGGCGGCGGCGAGCTGGCGGGACAAGCCTTGCAGTGCGGCATTGTGGACGAAGTGGAGTTCCATACAGCCCCCAAACTGCTGACCGGGCGCAACAGCCGCAGCGTGGTCGGCGGCGAAAACCCGCTGAAACTTGCCGAAGCAATAAATCTTGAAAAACTGCAAGTAAAGCGTGCGGGTTGTGATCTTATAATTTCAGGCAAAGTAAAAGTTGAGGATTGACTATATCATGTTTACCGGATTGATTCAAAAAACAGGTTTTATAAAAAGCCGCAGCGGACTTGCTCTGGAAATCGAAGTCAACGATGTGTGGAGCGACCTTGAATTCGGAGAAAGCATTGCCATAAACGGTACTTGCCTGACTTTGGAAAAACAAACGGGCAATCTCCTGACTTTTCACACCCTTGCCGAAACGCTCAAGCGCACCAATCTGGGCATCCTCCCCCCCGGCAGCCGCGTAAATATGGAACGGGCGCTGCGGCTGGGTTCGCCTCTGGATGGCCACATAGTCACCGGTCATGTGGATTCCACCGGCAAAGTCGCCAACTGGCAGAAACGACCCGGCGGCGATATGGAACTGACCGTGGAACTGCCGGAAAATATTGCCGCGCTGGTCGCCGAAAAAGGCAGTATCGCCATTGACGGAGTATCGCTGACCGTAGTTGCCGTGCGCGACAAAGAGTTTACCGTGGAGCTGATCCCCATCACCCGCGAGCATACTGCATTGGGCTGCCGGAAAGTGGGCGACCCGGTAAATCTGGAAGCCGACCTGATGGCACGGTATGCCGCACGCTATATGGAGCATCAGCACCGCAAAGTTGGCAATGTCACCATGCAGAAACTTTTTGAAGCCGGATTTGTGAAATGAGCGGAAACCTGCTGAAAATCGGCTTATCGCTGCCTTGCAAAGATTGTACCGAGCTGCAAAACTTCGAGTACATACCCGATTGTTTCGAATTTGCCGAACTCTCCGGCGAAACTGTTGCCGACGCTTTGCATCTTCACAAAGAACACAACCTTTGGAGTGAATTTGAGTTTTTCGATTTCCGCGACCTCATCCCCCCCGCTCTGGCAAGTCAGATCACGCCGGAAAACCACATGATCCTGCAGGATTTCAAAAAACAGCTGCGCAAACTTTTTGCCAGTGCCAGCTTGTGCAAAGCCCAAAACATCGGCATCGATCCCGGATGGGAAAATCTCTGCAGCGACGCCGGCTGCCGCGAGCTCTTCAACGATATATTGCGCTCCACTGCCGGGGATCGGGAGTTTTATGATCTGCAAATGCTCATGACCGTGCGTCTGCCCGGCTCCGGAGCGTTGCCGGTTACTGAAAGTCTGAATCTTTTGCACCGGCTCAACAACTACCGGGTAAATCTGGCGCTGGATATTTACCCCCACGAATTGATAAACAGCAATATCGAATGGGAAAAACTCCTCGCCCATTTTCGCTTCGACGTAAAAATCATCCGCTTTTGTTACCCAAGCGAACTGGGCAACAAACTGCTCTATCAGCACATTGCCCCCGTCGTGGATGCCGTCCGCAAGTGGCAGCAGGAAGTTTATATATACTTTGCACCATCCGGCAAAGCCGATCTGGATGAATTAGCCGAAACCGCACAACAAATCAATCCGAAAGAATATGACCATGAAAGCCAATGACGATAATTTGCGCCAGCGCATGTTGCTGGGATTGGGTTTTGACAGCAAAGACGGTCACAAGCGATACACCAAAGGCGACGACTTTGTCCTGATGGGTGGCTCCGAAGAAACTCACGAAAAAATGACCGAAACGGCTATCAAAGTCAACGAAAAATTAGCCAAAAAAGGCCGATCTATACGCACCGCCAGCGACGAAGAACTCCGGGATATCTTCGGCGAATTAAATGGATGAGAGGCAATCAAATCCATGGCAAATCTCGAGCCTTGCTGCGGTGAACCGTTCGGTCACATACAGGGGTATGCTCCCTCTCTTGTTCACCTTGCAAAACTCGACATTTGCTCATGCATTTGATTGCCGGGAATAGCATATCGCAGTAACTTTGTGCGCCAATTCAGTCGACAGTCGTACACTCCTTCAGGGACTTCTTGCCGAAATCTCAACCTTTGTTCATGCTTTTGATGGCTTCTGCAGCGTAGACCGCATACCCGCATTCGCGGGCGGTATGGGGCATGACGGATAACGGGATATAACGGTAATTAACGGAAAATAACAGAGTTTCGTGCTGCTGGAGCGTCTTGCCGAAATCTCAACCTTTGTTCATGCATCAGGCTATCGTTGGTTGCTTTTTCTGTACTGCAATGCTATTTTTCAGGGTCAATTCAATAGAGTTTTCCGCCTTGCAGACTCTTTTGGCGCATTTGGCGGCAGACCCAGTACAAAATCAAACCGTTGATCAAAATCACCAGACACCACGACACCGGATAAGAAAGCATCAGATTATTCATCGTCCGGTAAAACGGAAAGACGCAAAATACCCAGAACACCCGCAGTCCGCACACCCCCAGCATGATCACCAGCATCGGTTTGATCGAATGCCCCAAACCGCGCAGCGAACCGCTCACCACATCCATTATGCCGCACAGAAAGTAGGTACTGAAAAGTATCTTCATCCGCAGCAATCCCCACTCGATGACCTCCCCGTCAGGATTGTAAAAGTGCAGCAGTTCTTTGCCGAAAAACAGACACCCGCCCCCCAGCACTCCTGCCGCAGCAACGGTACATAATATGCAATAAAATATACTTTTGATGATCCGGTCAAGCTTGCCTGCTCCATGATTTTGCCCGGTAAAGCTTATTGCGCTGTAATAATAAGACGAACACCCCACATACACTATCCCCTCCAGACTCATTGCCGCAGTATTCCCCGCGATCGCCTGCCAGCCAAATGAGTTGATCGAAGATTGTATAGTCATATTCGATATACTGAAAAACGACCCTTGAAGCCCCGCCGGCAAACCGATCTTGAGCATCTCTTTAAGCGTTGCCCAATGCAAACGCACCCGTTTCCACACCAACCGGCTGGAGTCCGTTGAGTTCAGCAGCACCCGGGCAACCAAAACAGCCGAAACCACGTTGGATATCTTGGTAGCCAGCGCCACCCCCGCCACATCCATCGAGCAAACCAGCACAAAAAACAAATTCAGCAATACATTTATCCCCCCGGCGATTGCCATATACATCATCGGCCGCCGGGTGTCGCCCACCGCCCGCAGTATTGCGCTGCCGAAGTTATAAAAAATCAGCGCCGGCATCCCCAGCGAGCAGATCCACATATAGAGCGATGCGTCATCAAGAATATTTTCCGGAGTGCCCATCAAGCGCAGCATCGGCTTGCTCAAAACCAGACTTATCAACGCCATTGCGCTGCCCCCGTAAAGCGCCACCGCCACCGCAGTATGCACCGTCCGGGAAGCCCGTTTGGCATCTTTGGCACCAATATATCGCGCCATAAGCACATTCACCCCGGTAGCCATACCCAGAAATATATTAAGCCCCAATATGGCCAGCGAGCTGGTCGCCCCCACCGCAGCCATGGCCTCGCCGGGAGCAAAACGCCCCAGCACGATCAAATCGGCCGCATGAAAAAACAACTGCAATATATTCGTAGCCATCAAAGGCAGCGAAAAACGGACGATCTTGCTGAACAAAGGTCCGTTACACATGTCGATTTGAAATTTTTTGCTCTTGCTCATAGTTGTATTGCAACAGACAGATTTTATTTTATATACCCGGAAAGCTCTCAACCATCTTATACATTAATATTAATATACAGCTTCAGCAGTTATATTGCAATTGCTGTTTACGCTATTTGCGTAATGCGGAACGAAATAATAAAAAAATTTGTCTTTTTTGCTCATTGGAGTTATATTACGCCAGATAAAATTCAAACAACTGTCATATCAGGAGAAAATCATGAAAATTGCCGTTACTTGCGAAAATTCCGAGGTCTTCCAGCATTTTGGACACACTCCCGGATTTGCTGTTTTTGAAATCGAAAATAATGTTATTACAGGCGAAAAGTTTTTAGCAAGCGGCGACTCCGGGCACGGTGCCCTGGCTTCGGTGTTGGCGGCGGAAAATGTGGATGTGCTTATTTGCGGCGGCATCGGCAACGGCGCGATCAATGCTTTAAGCGCCGCCAATATCAAAGTTGTGGGCGGAGCATCCGGCAATGTAAGAACTGTGGCGGAAGCCTATCTTGCCGGAACTCTGAAAGTCCGCCCCAATTTTCATTGTATGCACCACCATCATGATCACGGCGAAGGTCACACTTGCGGTGATCACGGCTGCGGCAGCAGCAAATGTTCTCATTAAAAGCGGTAATTTTTTGCGCAGGAGAAAAATATTTTCCGATCTTTCTCCTGCTTATCAGCATTATTGGGAAATATGGAAAATTTTACTGCACATTTTTCAGCAGAATAAAAGCTCCGTCGCTCCCCCGCAGCGAGATCACGCTGTCCAACACTCTTATCCGCAGCAGATCCCCCAGCGGCGCGCGGCCTTCCAGAGTCAGCACAGCCCCCGGCACCAAACCCATATCGGCAAATTTTTTGGTCCCTTTGAGCGACACACTTATATAGGCGATCGTCCCGCTCTGGCCATCTTCCAGCTCATTAAGCGCCACCAGATCAGCGGCAGGGGCATCGCCGGGCAGTTCGGCCAAAACGCCGTCAAGTTTCTGCCGCAACTCTTCCGCAGCCGGATCCGAGATCAATAAATCAGTCAGCGCAATAAGTTTGTTCAGCACATTTTCATCGATATCGTGTTCAACTTTGCACGCCGTGGCATCGGCTTCGTCATGAGCAAGCAGCAAAACGTCCTCAAAAAAACGGCACAACCCCTGATGACGTTTGCGGATGATCGCCGCTGTTTGCGCCCCCTCCGCAGTCAGCACCACCGGCTGATGTGAACGGTAAACGATCAGATCCCGCGCCGCCAGTGCCTGCAAAGCATTGGTCACCGAGGGCATCTTGACCTGCAACCGCTCGGCAAGTTCTTTACTGTGCGCATGACCATTGGCGTCGATCAAATCGGCGATAGCTTCCAGATAATCTTCCAAACTGCTGGATATATTTGTATTCACACCCATAAAATCCACTTCTCCATAACAATATCTGCAAAAAGTTCGACGTGTATAATTTAGCACACAAAAAGATATTTACAACTTTTTACGCATAAAAAAACAGCGTCCTTCCTCCTCGGAGAAAAGACGCTGTAAAGCGCAATCAGTATTGATTACTTGACCGAATCGGCAACAAAGTTCCAGACTTTGTTGTTGAGTATTTCGCTCTGCAGCGCTTCGATGGCGCCATTCTTTTCCATAATGGAGCGCAGTTCGGCGGGCTTTTTGCGATAGTAACGGCTCATCATTTCGATTTCGCGATCGACTTCAGCAGCGGTCACGGTGATATTTTCGGCCTTGGCGATCTTGCGGAAGACCAGTTCACGACGCAGTTTGGCGCTGGCTTCGACCTTGGCGGCGGCGCGGTTTTCTTCCAAATTCTTCTTGAATTCTTCAGCATCGGCTTCGCTCTTCACGGTTTCCTGGGCTTTGCGCTGCAAGGCTTCGTCGGTTTCGGCTTCCAGCAGACCGGCGGGCAGTTCGAATTCGCCTACGGCAGCGGAGATCTTTTCGTAAACAGCGGTGCGGACAGCTTCGCGGCGTTTGCCTTCGGCTTCAGCCTGCAGACCGCTCTTGAGCATTTCGCGGAGTTTGTCGATGGAATCCAAACGCAGTTTGGCGGCCAGCTCGTCGTCGGTAAGATCCTTGCGGCGCTGCACGTTGACCACCTTGACGGTGTATTTGACAGTTTTGCCGGCCAGAGCCGCTTCCCGGTAGTCAGTAGGATAGACGCTGTCAAAGGTGTATTCCTTACCGGCTTCGGCACCGGTCAGAGCTGCCACGCAGCCGGGGATGTATTCGGGTTCCGCCAGCCACAGGAAAGTGGCTTCGGCTTTGACCTGACGGCTCAAGCTGGCAGAAGCATCTTCGGGCAGAACAAAGTCAGAAGTGTAATCGACTTTGAGCATATCTTCTTTGGCAGCCGGTTCACTGATTTCAGCAAATTCAGCGTACATCTTGCGATACTGTTCCACGCGGTCGTTGAGTTCTTTTTCGTCG
This sequence comes from Lentisphaeria bacterium, assembly GCA_017504585.1. Classification (GTDB taxonomy): domain Bacteria; phylum Verrucomicrobiota; class Lentisphaeria; order Victivallales; family Victivallaceae; genus SIG78. The sequence continues at coordinate 20,323 of JAFVQX010000038.1, read as the reverse complement.
ATTTCAGCGGCGGGCACTTCCACTTCCAAACCTTTGTATTCAAAGTCGGCGATCTGGGGAGCCAGGTCGATGCGCAGAGTGAACTTGTATTCCTTACCCAGTTCCAGAGCGCTTTCTTCGGGCATACGGCAATAGACGACTTCCATTTTTTCGCCGTCAGAAAGACGTTCAAAAGCTGCTGCCATAAAGCGGCGCTTGAGTTCGTCCTTGAGGTCGTTTTCAAAACGTTTCACGATCATTGCTTCGGGAGCTTTGCCGCGGCGGAAACCGGGAACTGCAACGTAGTTGGCAAAAGCCTTGGCGGCAATGCTGGTTTCCGACTTCATACGGTCGGCAGCGACGGTAAAGTCGCAAATTCTGCACAATGCGCCATCTTCGCGCACGGCAAGGTCGAGAGCCTGGGAGAGGGTCTGTTTGGCCATTTGTTAGCTCACTTTCTCTAAATTATTTGTTAAATATGGTTACGTTTTTCATTCTTTGATAGAAAACACGCCATAACTGCGTGTATTCTGAATTAGTTAATATAGCACGATTTCTGATATTTTCCAAACTGCAAAAAACTTTTTTTAGCATAAAACCCCAATAAAAGGCGATTTGCCGGAACATATTTGATTTTTAAGTGTGATTTGCAACACACATCATTACAGTCAAGAAAAATATAATCAGACAAATCAATACAAAATCAGGAGAAAAACAGACCTTGACTTTTTTGTCAACAGTGTTATATTAACATTATCGTTACTTACACATAAAAATGGGAGAAAATATGAAAAAGCTTCTTATTGCCGCGACTGTTCTGCTGACAGCATTTGCTGCAGCAGCGGCCGGAAAATCCTCTGTTGCCAACAAAAAAGTCTTGCTTATCATGCTCGATGGCGTGCGGGCCGACTCCACCTTGCACACGACCATGCCGGCATTGAATGCACTTCGCAGCGGTCAATGGCAGCCCAACTACAAGTGCGCCTCCACCGATGCGGCAATGGTCGTACAGGATGCGCCTCCTCACAGTGCCCCCAACCATGCTTCCATCGCCACCGGTGTAACTGCCGCCAAGCACAAAGTCACCCGTAACGGCAAGACCAAAACCGGTAACTTCAAAGAATATCCGCATTTTCTCGGTCATCTGGTCAAAGCCTATCCTGATCTCAAGTGCGGATTTTTCTACGTCTGGGGAGAATCCGGCCAGATTTTGAGCAACAGCGATAAAGTTCTTTACAAGAGCGGCGGCGACAGCGCCACGGTACAGGCTGCATGCAAATTTCTCCAGACCGGCGATGCGGCAGCAGTTTATATAAATCTGCCCGATTACTATGGCCACAAGATCGGCTTCTATCCCCGCAACCCCAGCTATATGAAGGCCTTGAACACTTGCGACGGTTACCTGAAACAGTTGTTCGACACCATTGCCAAGCGTCCCGGTTTTGCCAACGAAGACTGGCTGATTTTGCTTTGCGCCGATCATGGCGGTTACCTGACTTTCCACGGCGGCTTGCCCAACAGCGGCAATATGACCACCATTCCTCTGGTGATCTCCGGCAAAAATGTCAAGCAGGGCAAGATCAAGGGCACCGCTTACACCTACGACATGGCAGTGACCGCCCTCGCCCATTTCGGCATTGACACCAAAAAACTCAACCTTGACGGCCGCAAACTCGGCGATGAAGTACAGGCTATTGAAGCTGAACCGCTGAAAAAAGGTCTGGTTTTCTGCTATGATTTCGCCCGGAACAAACTCGGTTTTGACAATAAAACCGTTATCCGGGAAACATTGAGCGGCTTCTTTATTTCCGCCAGGATCAAAAACGGCAGCCGCATGATCCCCAAAAGCAATGAACTTAAATTGACCAACAACAATAACTTCACGCTGACTTTCTGGGCAAAAGTTCCGCAGCAAACCGGTAAAGATGCCGTTATCATCGGCAACAAAGATATGAGCAAGCCCGACAGCCCCGGTTTTGCCATTATTGCCAACCGGCAGGGGGACCAGCAGCGTAAAGCCGAAAATGCCGGAATATGTCTTTCCATGGCCCGAAAAGGCTCTGCCAATATCGAGTTCGGTCAATTCAACCGCACCGACGGCTGGAACTTCTACGCTCTGACCGTTGATGCCAACGGCACAATGTATTTTTATAACGGAGCCGAAGATGGCAGACTCTATCACATGGCGTATAAAGCCGACGATGCTGTCATTGCTTCCGAGCTGCCCATTTATATCGGTCAGGATGGTACCGGCAAACACACTCAAGGTTTTACCGGAGAACTCGACGATGTGGCGTTCTGGAACCGCGGTTTGACCAGAGAAGATATTACAAAAATCTTCGAATCCGGCAGAAAGGGCATTGACCTGAACGGTTTGATTGCTGCCGAATGACCCGGTAAACGATCAGAAAAACTCTTTCGGCTTTTTCAATATTCCGGAAGAGTTTTTTTATCTACTTTTTCAGCCGTAAAATTTGATATTTTATCTTGCGGTGGTATCTTAAAAAAAATATTTATTCGAGGTGATTTCAAAAGTCATTCAAAACAAAGGCAAAGAGCAAAACCACAGCACAGGATAAGGTAGTTTGAGGTGGCTACCTGAAAGGTAACCGCCGAAAACACTCCTTGTTCTGTGCGAAGGTTGTGCCTTTTGACGACTTTTGAGGAGTTTTGAAATTACCTCTATTCAAACAAGGTACTTAACAATGAGCGATCTGCAAAAACTTTCGGCTGTAAAGGCGGTCTTTCTGGATATGGATGGAACGATCTATCACGGCAGCAAACTTTATCCCACCACGCTGCCTTTTCTGGAATTTCTGAAAAAGCACAATATCAAGTGGAACTACTGCACCAACAACTCCAGCCGCAGCAAGAGCGATTATGTCAAACATCTTGCCAGGTTCGGCTTATCTGCCAGCGAAGAAGAGTTTTACACCTCCATAGACTTTCTGGCAGATGTGCTGCACAACGACTACCCGCAGGTGAAAAAACTCTTTGTGCTGGGCGTACCCTCCATGCAGCAGGAATTATCTGAAAGCGGTTTTGAGATCGTGGATGATGCTCCTGACGCCAACATCGTATCTTTTGACAAAACCCTGACTTACGACCGGCTCTGCCGGGCGGCGTGGTTCCTGCAAAGCGGAGTGCCGAGTTTTTCCAGCCACCCGGATGTATTTTGCCCCACCGATCAACCCACGGTGCTGGTGGATTCGGGAGCTATCTCCCGCTGCGTGGAACTTGCTGCGGGCAAAGAACTTATCCAGCTGGGCAAACCCCACGGCGGATTTTTGACCAACGCCGCCGCCCGCTTGGGCTTGAAGCCCGGAGAAACATTGATGATCGGCGACCGGCTGGCAACAGATATAGCCAGCGGGGTCAACGCCGGAACTCTCACCTGCCGTATAACCGGCGAAGGTGCCGACCTTGCCAGTTACGCTGATGTAACGCCTGATTTCAGCTGCGACAATCTGGGCGAATTGCAAGCTATCTGGGAAAAAGTCTTGGCATAAGGAGGATTTATGCGTTACATAGCATTGCCCGAAAATATCGAAACCAAAGTTTTTGTACTGGATTCCAACGCCTTGAACGAAACGCCCAAAGTTTTGCAAAAGTATTTTCCCGGCAGAAAAGTCCAGATAGTTGCCGACGGCAACACATGGCGTGTTGCGGGAGAAAAAGTTCAGGCGTTGTGCCGGGCAGCCGGATTGCAGGAGTATGCACCAATAATTCTCCCCGCCGAACCCAAGCCCCACCCGGATTATGCTTTATCGCAGCTACTTGCAGAAAAGTTTGCCGGTGATTGCGTGCCGGCAGCTGTCGGTTCGGGGGTGATAAACGATTTGGTCAAGTGTGCTTCGGAGATAAAAAAACTCCGCTATTGCTGCGTAGCCACCGCTCCAAGTGTGGATGGCTACACCGCCAGCGGCGGAGCTATGGCGGTTGCCGGGCAGAAGAAAACTGTCCCCTGCCCCGCACCTTACGCCTTGATCGCCGACAGAAACATATTGAAGACCGCCCCACGGGCAATGATGGCGGCCGGATACGCCGATTTGATGAGCAAAATCACCGGCGGAGCGGATTGGATCATTGCCGATGAGCTGGGTATTGAGCCAATCGATAAACCCATCTGGAGTCTGGTGCAGGATGATTTGCAAGATAACCTCGCCGATCCGGACAATCTGGAAAAACTCTTCCTCGGGCTTGCCGCCACCGGTTACGCTATGCAAATGTATCACGATTCCCGCCCCGCTTCCGGAGCCGAACACCTTTGCAGTCATGTCTGGGAAATGGAACACCTTGCAGTAAACGGCGAAGAGATTTCCCACGGCTTCAAAGTAGGTATCGGTGTACTGGCGATAAGTCAGCTGCAGGAGTTTGTAATAAATACCAGTGTTGAAGCCGCCCGCAGCATGGCAAAAGCCCCCTTGAGCAAAGCTGAACGCATCGCCGAAATCGCCGAACTCCTGAAAAAAGATTGCTACGGCAGTACCATAGCCGGTCTGGCATTGAACAAAACACCCTTCAACGAAGCAATGACTGAACGCCGGAAAATGATTTTCAACCACTGGGAACCAATGCAAGAACGAATAAAAAAACAGCTCATCCCCTCAAACACCTTGCGGAAAATGCTGAAAAACGCTCAAGCCCCCACCCAATACGAAGAGATCGGCTTGACCGCCGAACAATATTTCCACGGCATAAAAACCGCCCAACTCATCCGCAACCGCTACACCATCCTCGACCTGCTCTACGAAACCGGCTTGTTAGAAGAAGCAATAAAAACACTTGTGTAAAAAAACGGTATGACTTGAGGAGGGGAAAAAGACCTTTTGGAGGAAAGGTCCTTTTTCCCCTCCTCAAACTCCACCCCTTTTTCCCAAACCTTTTCGCCGGAATTGCTTTTATTACAGGTAATAAAAGCAATTCCAATTTTTTATACTTGTTTTAAGCAATATTTATGCTATATTAAGTTCTGCTGTCTTTTCAGAAAATGAAGTAACATATTGAGGGTGTTATGGGAGAAAAAAATAACTCAACAGAGCTTGTTCAAAAACAGTTGATTGAAGATATTGTAAAATCAGTGCTGAAAGAATGGGGTATCCAGCCGCAAAAATCAGATCCTGAACCACCGCAAAAAACAGTTTGTCCGCCTGACGAAAAGGTCGTGGAAATACAAAAAAGCAGAACTTATAAAAAAGTATTTGAGTTTTTCCAAACCTGCGGTTATACGATAACAGAAATTACAGAAAAAAGTAAACTTGCCAAAGAATATACCGCTTTGGCTACCCAGATTTTTAATTATAATTCAGTTATTTTCCCGCTGATCCAGCAAATGCAAAAAACCGAAAAAGGTGTGCTTGCGCTTGCCCATATCGGTGCTGCCGAAGAGATAAACAAGATACGCAACATCCTGAACAACTTTGAAAGACGCAACTGGTTCAAGTTCAGCAACTACAATAAGACCACTCACGAAATCAGCTTTGAACGGCTTCCGGAATACAAGTCCTATGCTAAAAGTTTTACAGGCGGGATTTTTGGCGAATATGTAACTGTAAAATTCATAGAAAAAGCCCTGCAAGGCTTTGCTAAAGAAAGACATGGATTTAAATACAAGTTGTTCCACGATATAAAACTTAAAGACCCCAACACCGACAAACAAGTGGATATGCAGCTGGATCTGGTGGTGCAATGCCCGGAAAACTTCTATATTTTTGAAACAAAAATGGGAGCAACTCTGGCAATAGATAAGTGGGTTGACCGCCACAGATTGTTTACCACCGATAAAAACAAATTCATAACCTGTTGTGCCGATGAAAATCTAAATCCGCAAATTTTCAAACCTTTCAGACTCTTCAACCTGAAAAATCTAACAGAACAGTTCATTCAAGTACTGAAAAACGATTACCAGGAATAAGTATTTTTCTAAACTTAAAGGGCATTTATCTTTTTGCCAAGCAAAAAGATAAATGCCAATAAAAGGTTTGGAAAAGGGTGATGGGGTTTGGGGAAGAGGGAAAGAACCTTTCCTGAAAAGGTTTTTCCCTCTTCCCCAAGCGTCTATACCCTATTTTCCCAGAACTTTTTCGGCTGTTTTTATGCCGTCTATGGCGGCGGATACTATGCCTCCTGCGTAGCCGGCGCCTTCTCCGGCTACATAGAGATTCTGACATGAACTGCACAGGGTTTCGGGGTCGCGTTTGAGTCTTACCGGGCTGGATACGCAGCTTTCCAACCCAACGCAGTTGCCGTCGGCAAAGCCGTGCATAAGTTTATCGAAGTGTTTGAATGCCAAAGTAAAGCGTTCAAATACTTTGGGAGGTATCAAATCGTGTAAAGCAGCTGATTTCAAGCCCAAGCGGGCGGAAGTTTCAAAGTTTTTCAAGCCTTTTTCTTTTCGCATAAACGATTTTATGCTTTGGGCGGGGAAAGTGTAATCCCTGCCGCCGGCAGCAAAGCAGCGTTTTTCCAGTTCGCTTAAAAAGTCGTATGCCGCTTGGGGCGAAGCAAACTCCTTGCCTTCCAGCGTGGTGATTACTGCTGAATTGGCAAATCTGCCATCTCTTGCGTGCAAGCTCATGCCGTTGCTGCAAAGTTGGCCAGCCCAGCCGGTGGCGGGGACGATCTCTCCCCCGGGGCACATGCAGAAAGTGGTCACGCCCTCGCCGGGAATCTTCTGCGGCGACTTGCTTATCATATTATATTCCGCAGCGGGCAGTGCCGCCGGGCGGGGCGAAAAGCGGTATTGCCGGAAGTCCACAAACTCCTGCAAATGTTCCACCCGGAAGCCCAGCTGAAAACCTTTCATCTCCCAAGCCAGATATTTCGTCAGCATCAAAGTCAGATTTCTGCCGCCCAGACCGTGAGCAAAAATCACCCTGGGGGCATAGATTTTTTCGCCATTGGCAAGCACCACGCCTTTGCACACATTATTTTCCACAATGCAATCGCTGACGGCGGCACCGTAGCGGAAAGTTCCGCCGGCTTCTTCGATCATTTTCTGGAGATTTTTTACGATATTGCGTAACAGATCGCTGCCCAGATGGGGGCGTTTGAGGTAAGCTGTATCCGGCGGAGCACCGGCAGCCAGCAAAACTTGCAGAACTAAATCCGCCCGGAGATCATGCACCCTTGTATAGAGTTTGCCGTCGGAAAATGTCCCGGCACCACCGGCACCGAACAAGAGATTGCTTTCGCTGTCAAGTGTGCGTTTGGCAAAAAATTCTTCGCAATCGCGATACCTTGTATCAATATCAAAGCCCCGATCCAGCACCAGCGGATTCGTTCCGGCTTTTGCCAGATACCACGCCGCCAGCAAGCCCGCCGGGCCGGTACCGACCACAATGGGATTACGCAAAACATTGCTGCGATCGGGTATTTCGGGCATAGAACCCAAAGTGGAGCTTAAAAATTCTTCTTCGCGTAAAACCGTTCCGAAATCGGCGGCACTTTGAGCGAAGGCATCCTTTATTTCCACATCTATTGTGTAGATCAGCTGGGGATTGCCCCGGCGGGAGTCGATGCTTTTGGCACGGATGCGGTAATCAGTGGAGAGCGAATTTGCCGGAATTTCCAAACATTCAGCCAACGCCCCATGGAGATTTTCGTCCACATACTCCGCAGCAAAAGGTATTTTCAGGGCATCGACCCGGAAATTTTCCAATCTCAAATACATATTTTATGCCTGATTCCGCACCACACGGTCGATACCGTAAGCGATAAATGCCACTGTTGGAGCCAGCCCCGCGATCACCGGGTTGACATATCCCTGTTTGCCCAGCACCAGAAAGATCTCGGCAGCAACAATGTAACCCACAATGATCCCCACCGCAGTTACGATAGAAGACAATATACCGGTGCGCTCGCTTTTGGTCGCCAGCGGTATACCCAGAAAACAAGCCAGAAAACAGGACCAGGGAAATGCCAGTCGATAGAAAAACACCGTCCAGTACACATTCCGGCTCCGCTGGGACATATCTTTGGTGCGCACCACCAGATCAAAGATCACCCAGCTGGGCAGATCTTCCACCGGCTTGACCGAATACTGTATATCCACCGGAGTTTCCGGCGCCTGATCCACCGGCAGCCGGAAACGGGCAAAATTGATCGCCGGTTTGGCAAAAAGTCCGTCGCTGCTGTATTCGGTAATGGTCAGATTTTCAAATATCCAGCCCACTGCATCTTTGTAGATAGCGTTTTTAGCAGTCAAATCTTTTTCCAGCGAGCCGTCTGCCCGGTAGAATTTTACTGAAACATCGTACTGCTTGCCGTCTTTGGCAGCAACACCCAATGCGCCGTCGGATTCTTCCGGCAGCTGAAAAAGCCAGGTGCGGCGTTTATCGGGGCTGCGGTAGGTAAGTTTCTGATCCTCAATGGTCATCTTTTTTTCATCGCCGGAACCGATGGCGTACAAATTGCTTGCCCGCCGTTCAGTAAAAGGCACCAGCCCTTCGTTGAACCAGATATTGATAAAAGTCGTCAGCAGCCCCACCACCAATATCGGCGCGCCGCAGCGGAAAAGCGATACCCCTGACGCCCGCATGGCAGTTACTTCCATATTCTTCCCGAAAGTTGCCATTGTCCACATGCACCCCAGCAAAGTGGCTATGGGCAGCACAAACCTTATATTGCCGGGCATTTTCAAAAGAAAATAAGGCACATAGACCGTCCACTCTGCATCGTTATCCATAAAGTCCGACAAATCGTCAAGCACATCGCTCAACAGAAAAAGGATATTCGACACCAGCAGCAGGATAGCAAATTTGATCATAAACTCCCGGAAAATGTATCCGTCAAGAGTGGGCATGTAATACCACGCCCGTTTCTGATTATTCTGAAATGGAGCTTTCTCTGCCATAAAATCTGCTTTTCTCCCGGCTTGACATCTTTACTGCAGCACTCAATAAAAGCACCGCAGAGCTTCGTACTTTGCTTACTATACCCCGGCAAGCGGTCAAATTCCACTTATTTGATCGCTTTTTTGAGAAAAAAATCGTTATTTGGTATTGCACGCAAGCAATATTGGCGGTATATTAAAGGAAAATTATAATTTTCAAGAGTGGAAGTGTGTGTTTTATGACTACCGAAGAATTATTGTTGAAGGCTGCCGAAAGTTGCAGCATTGCCGACCTTAACGCCCTGTTGAAAGCTCTGCGCGAACACAACAACACCCGGGATTTGAGCGAATTTGCCGATTCTCTGCAGCTGCTCTGGGAAAACTTCCCCGAAGAGCTGGAAATCGAACACGCCCAGTTCTGCCTGGAAGTTGCCAAATTGCGTATTCCTGACAATGCCGTTTTCCGTCAGGTGCTGGCAGCGGCGATCAAAACCACTCTGCCCCCCTATCTTTGCAAACTTGGAGTGCTCCGCGCCATCGGCTTGCGGGATAACTCGGTGCATCCCGGCGAAGTACTGCGCCGCATCGAACGGCTTATGGCCATCAAATCCGGGATCATCACCTACATTTTTGACTCCGGCAAATGGGGTATGGTCACCAATATCGACGCACTTAATGCCCAGGTGGCGATCAACCTTTCCGAAGGCGGCGCCCAGGGTATTCCGCTGGAAAAAATGCTGACCCGCGGCTATTTCTTCAAAAACTCGGTGGCGACCAACAAACTTTCGATGCCCGCAAAACTGCTGCAGATCTCCGGAGCTGATTTCCGCAATATCGTAGCTGCCGAATGTGTGGCGCATTTGAGCGAAGGCGCCGTCCGCGCCATGGCCGAACGCCTGCTGGTGCCCCAGACTCTCAATGCCGAAGCTTTTGAAGCGTGGTACAACAGCAGCAGCGCGCCCAAACCGGCCGCAGCAGCCGTCAAACGCTGCGCCGCCTCCGCCCGCAGCCTTAAAGAGATGGATCTTTTGCTGGACGAAGAACTCAAAGCCAAACTCAACACCGTTGATGAAGCCATGGTAGAATCCTTCGCCAAATTCTTTACCAACCTGAAAGCCGACGTGGCTGCCCGCGAAGCCAAGATGCTCTGCACCATCATTGCCAAGATCGCTGACCGCGTTCCCGCTTCGGAGTGGGAAAATGTGCTTGCCCCGCTGAAAGGCAAAGCCCCGTTCTGGCCGCTGGACCCGGTCGCGGCAAAATTGGAAAATCTGGAAGTCTGGGGCACACTGGCAGTGAAATTCTCCGGCAAACTTGCCAAAGTTACCACCGTTGTATTTGACGATGAATATTTGACCTATCTGGCAGTAAGACTGCCCCTGAAGAGCATCAATGTATGTGCCGAACAGCTGGATGCCGAACTTCTGGATCTGGTCTTTGCCAATCCGCCGCTGATGACTGCGGACTTGCTGTTGTGGGCGTGGAAAAACCGCAAAAAGCATCCGGCGCTGGAAGTGCTTATCAAGCTGGAAAATGTGGTGCTGGCGCTCAATTACAGCCGTCTGCCCAAAGAATGGGGCGCCGCCCAGCGGGAACTGCACACCATATTGCTGGACAAAGAAGATTTCCAGAAATATATCGTGCAGACCGCCGGCAGCGACATCCCGGCGCTGGTGGCCGCGCTGGCCGGAGCATCCACCTTTACCACCGGCGAACGTCAGAGCTTGCTGGTGAAGCTCTCCCGTTACAGCACTGCCATCAAGGAACATCTGGAAGCCGGTGCCGGCAGCAAGCTCCTCGGAGCCAATCAGGAAGATGCTCCGGCGGTGGAAGAAGCTATTTACACCTCTCTTGCCTCTCATCGCCGCATGGTTCAGGAATTGCAGGACATCATCAATATCCACCAGCCCGAAAACCGCGAAGCGCTTAAAACCGCCCGCGCCCACGGGGACTTCCGCGAAAACGCCGAATTCGATGCCGCCAAGGAACGGAGAAACTTCCTCACCCGCCGCCGCAACGAGTTGGAACGGGATCTGGCAAGGGTCAATGCTTTGGATTTTGCCACCATCAAGCCCACCGGTTATGTGGATCTGGGTACGACCGTAACGCTGGAGATCACCGGTGCGGCCGATGAAGTATATTACTATCTGGGAGCATGGGATGGAGATCCCGAAAAGAACTATCTTTCTTACAAAACCAAGCTGGGCGAAGTGCTCCGCCACCACCAGCTGGGCGACGCGGTGACCTTGCCGGATAACCGCAGCGCCAAGATCAAAGCTATCGAAGCGCTGCCCGAAGCAGTACTTGCCGACATGGCGTGATAAAAACCTGGTAAAAGCAAGGGCTGCTGTTCTCCATCAACGATGAACAGCAGCCCTTTTTGTATATTCTTTTGAGCTGAAAATTATCTGCCGGTTTGCAGATAAATCAATACCGCCAGCACCACCAGCAACAGGCAGCTCAAAAACCACCTTCTTATGCTCCAGAACTTTACTCTGGCAACCTTATTGGCTTCTAAAAAACCGATCAACTCCACTCCATTATCCGGCAAATCCGACAGCGGAAAACTCATTATCAGGGCATTTTTGCCATGCAATATATACATATTTTTGCCAAATACAAAATATCCGGAATACATCCGATAGCCATTTGTAACGCAATTGTGCCCCTGCTCTATTGTCAAACCGTTTTCGTTGACTTTGACGATCGACTCGCTTTCAAAAGCTCCGGCTTTTCGCATATAAGCAATATATCTTCTGCAAAATATGGGAAACTCCAGCATCAGCATTATTATTCCCCACGCCGCAAACCAGAGATAGACCGGATCATTTGCCAGCAAACAGACCAACACCAGCGCTGCCGACGAAATCAGTATCCATGCTGCATGCGGGGTAAATATGTATATATAATAAAGGAACAAACAGTGAATTGTTTCCCGGACTGTTCCTTTTTGAATTACGACTTCCACTATTGAAAATCCTTCTTATGCTTCGGCGTTTTGAAACAACACCTGTACCCGGCGGCTGCGGGGGCCGTCAAATTCGCAAAAGTAGACGCTCTGCCAGGTACCCAGCCACAACTTGCCGTTGCGGATGGGTACAGCCAGCGATACGCCGAACAGACTTGACTTGAGATGTGCCGCACTGTTGCCTTCGCAATGCTGGTAATAGCTTTCATTTTTGGGTATCAGGCAATCGAGTTTCTTCAACAGATCGTGCTTTACATCCGGGTCGGCATTTTCGTTGATGGTCAATGCTGCGGTGGTGTGAGAACAGAATATGTGACAGATGCCATACTTCATATTCTGCGGCACCAATTCATTGATTTTTTGCGTTATATCAATAAACTCGCAATCCCGGCGGCTGACTACACTTAAATCTGCCATATCAAGCCCTTATCTGCCGAAAAGTTTGCGCAGTTCCACCTGAAACTCTGCAATGTCGTTTTCGGTGGGTTCGCCATTGACTTTGTCCAGACCAAGTCTGCCCATTTCATCAATAAGCCATTCGGCGCTGGCCCCGGAACCGAAATTCACCGTACCGTGCGCCATCGCCCCGGGGCGGCTCAAACGGCTGAGTTCCACAGTGGTCTTGCCGGCAGCCGCAGCAGGCGCATCTTCTGCCGGAGCAGCGTCGGCAGCTGCCGTTTCTTCTGCTTCTGCAGCGGCAGGAGCTGCGGAAGCATCGGCGGCCGGGGCATCACTTTTCTTTTCGTTGGGATCAAACTTTGACCAATCCACATCTTCCAGCTCGGCTGCCATCAGCCGCAACTCCAGAAAAGTCATCTTGCAGTCAAGTTCTTCTGCCAGCATATTCTGTATATCAGAGAGCCTGACACCTGCGTGCAATTTCTCTGCCACAAATCTTTTGATGGTCATTTCGTCCATTGTAACAACTCCTGAATATTTTCAAAGCATCACCGGCGCCTGATGGCCGGCATTAAGTTCCATTTTTAAAGGCTTGGGGTCCGGCTTTACCGGAGATTTCACCGGCTTTTCCGGTGGTACAGCAACAGGCTTTTGAGCGCGGTCCAAAGCTTCTTCGGCGGTGAGATGCAAAGCAGGAGCATCCTCTTTCTTAAAGACTTTGTCCCGCTGCTTCTGATAAAGTTCGGTCATGGCTTTGAATTTTTCGCTGGTCACCAGCAGCAAAGCCTTGACTCGCAGTTCGGTTATGCTGCTTGCCGGAACAGCGTATTGCTCCGAACCGAAACTGTTGCTGTAAATATATTTACCACCCATATTGCGTCCGTCGCCCCGCCAGTTGGGCTGTTCCGCCATGGAACTATCCGGCGCGCCGGGCCCGATGGGAACGCGTTTGAATTCCACGATACTTACCGTGTCGGAACCGTTTTCGCGGGCAAGCGCAATAAGTTTACTGTTGATTTCGTCGGCAGTTGTACCGTCCGGAGCAGTAATGCTGACATGACCGATGGCGCGGTAATTGCCACGATCGCTCAAAGGCGATGACGGAGTATAGATCGTCACCCCTGTTCCGGCGGGCAAAGCCGGAAAACTCTGCCCCACATAATCAACATCTATGCACCCGTTGGCAAACAATATTGCCCCCGCAGCACACAGTACTTTGCTGACAAAACTCAACTTTTTCATAAAACTCCTGTCGCAGCACCGCGTTAAATACCGGTACGTCTTACGTTAAATTCCATGACCCGCCCGCGGCGGATCTTGCGCACATAAAATTCGGCATTCTGATATTTGACCACATCGCCGACTTTGGGACTTCTGCGCAGCTGATTGCAGAACCAATCCGACAGCGTCATCGACGCATTGGGCACTGCCAGCGGAGTTTCGGTCGCGATCATGGAAACCAGCACGCCGCCGCCGATCACCCAAAATCCCTCGTTGGGCGAATAAAATGTCTTGGGCAGCGGATCAAATTCGTCATCCAGATCACCGATCAGTTCTTCGACAATATCTTCCATCGTGATCAAGCCCAGAGTCTTGCCCGCAGCATTGCGCACTATCGCCAAATGCACATGCTGGACCGCAAAACGCTCCAGCAGATTTGCCGCCGATACATCCGGCGCTACAAATGCTATGGGACGCACTATATCCCGCAATTTGGTCCGCTCCGGATGCGCCCGGAAAGTTGCCACCAGCTCTTTGAAGTTGATATAACCCAGAACCTTGTTCTTATCGCCGTCTTCACAAACCGGATACCGGGTGTGAAAGTCGGCCGGAGCGGTATTCAATGCATCCGCGGGGCTTTGTTCCGAAGATACAAATGATATATTCTCCACCGGCAGCATGATCTCATCGGCACGCCGTTCAGAGAGTTTCGGCGTTGCCAGCAAGATGCGTTCCTGCTGACTGCTTATCTCTTTTTCCCGCCGCGCCAGACTTGCCAATGCAGCGATCTCCGCTGCTGCCGTAGGCTGATTGTCATCGTCCTTGGCTTCAAAAGGCCGATTGATCAGATGCACCAGCTTGATCAGCGGCGACATGATCATCGCCATAAAAACCAATCCGCGGGCGCTTACGGCAATGATGCGGCAGTTGTAATGCACTCCCAATGTTTTGGGCAATATTTCTGTATACTGCACCATCACCAGGGTAAATGCCAATGTGAACACCCCCAGCCACCCGGCCCCGAAGAGCTTGGCAAATTCCGCACCGGCGATCGCAGCACCAATGGTATGTGCCGCGGTATTGCATATCAGAATTACCGCCAGAGGTTGTTCAATATCTTCTTTCAAACGCGTACACAATTCGCCGCGTTTGGGACTTTTGGTCGTTATATCTGCCAACTGACTGGGGGTCAGGCTCAACAGAGCCGACTCCAGCAATGAGCACATAAACGATACCGATATCGCCATCGCCATACTGGCAACGAGAAGTATCCAGGCTGCTAAAGTTTCGCTGTTATCCAGCGGCAATTTAACACTTGCCATCAACGTTGTATTTACCATATCAGCACCTCCTGTGCCGAAACGGCAATTTTTACCGGCCGCCAAAATGTTTGACGACCGCAACGTTTGTCCCCGTTGCCGGTACTACTTCCAGGGTCTTCAGAGGTTTCCCCCATACTCTCGCTGACTACTGCCAGCACCTGACGCGATTGAGTAATTCCACCATCCATAAGTGTTACTACCGATTGATCCTTTCTTGTTGGTTTATATTTTCCGGAAGGGGCAACCTCCCGGGGGTTACTGTTACTTTTGAGCTTTCGCTTCTTCGCTTTCGCGCAGTATCTGCTGATTGCGGATCTTGGCGCGGATGATCGCCGCCGCCCTGGGATCGGCATTGGCCAGGTAATCTTTGACCACCTGATTGCGTATTTCGTTATACGGCGCCAGACCGCGGCGCCCCCGTTCCTTTTCGGTACGGATGCCTTTCTGATAATCAGCATAGACCTTCTTGGCCATCAATTCATACATGGCGACTTTTTCTTCATTGTCATTGACTGCCGCATTGAGGGCATTCTGTATAAAGGCATTGATAATGTCGGTTATCTGCTTGAAAGTGGCGGTGGCAACGATCTCTTTGAGTTCCCGTTCCAGAAACACTGCAAAAGGCGGGTATTTGACCGTATGGTCGTCTTTCTGCAATATCTTGTAGACCTCTTTGGTTTCATCAAGTCTGCCGAAGTAGAACAGGAAGACTGCGGCATTCTTCATAAAGTTGATTTTGCCGGTTTTGAAACTTTCCAGACTGTTGGATTTGTCATACGCCCAGTCATAAGTACGGATCGCCGACATCACAATATCCAGATTGGGTGCAATGATCAAGTAGCGGTAGCCATCCTGATGGGTCCACAATATGCGCCCGGCCCGCATCATTTCCTGCAAACAAGTGGCAATAATGCGTGAACACTGCATGTCGTGCCCGGTCATGCGGATCCCTTCGCTTGCCCAGTAGATCGCCTGCGCTTCCGGCAGACGCCAATCCATGGAGCCGTATTCGGTATTGAGCTTGTGGATGTAATCTGCCCGCAAACGGTATTTATCGTACAGCCAGACTGTACGCAGCGCGGCATCCACTTTTTCCGCCTTTTTGGCATCTTTCAACGCATCCACAAACTTGGCGGGCAACACCGAATTTATCCGGAAGTTTTCTGTAAGCGCCGCATATCCCGGCAAACCGGCTTTGCGCGCCGCTATCCAGATGGGATCGCTTTCCGGAAAAAGCTTCATAAAGCCTTCTGCCGTATAAGGCATGGTGCTCCATTGCTCCCATTTGGGGTCCAGAGTGATGACCGCTTCCATTTCGGTTGCCAGTCGGGCTTTGTAGTAATAGCTGGCGTTATCCAGCACGTTACCCATTTTCTGCTGAAAGATCACCGCAAGCTCCCAGTACAACCGTGCGGCACCGGGGTTGTAAAGCAATGCTTCGTCGCGGATAAGTTTGATCCCTTCCCACACCCAGTACCACCTGTCCTGCCATAGCGAACAGGTTACAGATATATTGTACGCCATGTTCCATGCCAGATATGCCGTGGCTCCGGCAAACCGGGGCTGCAATTTGGTTATCCAGCTGGCAAGCTGGACCATTTCAAAGTAATTTTTATCCTGTTGCAGCGAAGCCGCCCGCAGCCAGAGCAAGTCTGCGATCAAACCGCGGAAACTGCCCAGCGCCATAGTGGTAAAAGCCACCAGCGGCGGAGCGTTATTGATCTGTCCGGTAAAGAACAGATCGTGCTGACGGATCATTGTATCAAGCTTCCGCTGGGTGGAGCTGATGCCGAAAATGAGCACCGCCGAAACCACCAGCGCCAGCAAATATTTGCCGATTTTTCCAAAATTTATCATTTTCTGATCACCAATCCCAGTTCACGTTTCCAGAAAAGCCAGAGTCCCAGCAAAATAAACGGCAATGCCCGCAAAAGGTAGTATTGCCAGAACAAACTGCCCAGATAGGAAAATTCCACCAGTTCCCCGCCGGCTATCTTCTGGGAAATTTCAAATTCCTGCAGCGGAGCTACGATCAGCATGGCAACTTTGCCGATCCAATACCCGGTGTACTTGGAGGGATCCGCCAGCTGGCTTGTAGTCATCACCAACGGCGCCACGCTCCCGAGGAACATATAGCTCAACACCGTAAAAATCGATGTGGGCATACTGAATGCCGCCGCCGCACAGCAGCTGATCCCGGCATAGACCATAAGCATCAACAGTATCACCAGCAGCCCCCGGACAAAGTTACCGGTAAATCCGGTTACTTTTATCAGCAGTTTGGGTCCGTCGATAGTCTGAAAATAGACCTTATCCTGGGCATTGTCGATATTTATGTAGCGCACATTGACCTTGCCTTCACGGTCAATGACCGATGCGGGCAGCACTTTTTCGTGAAATTCGCCGGCGTAATTCTGCTCCGGCGCCGGCGACAGCGGCCGCCAGGTGCGGGTAAAGTCTTCTTCAGCCACCGGAACGGCCTGTTCGATCTCTTTACCATTGCCGATGGATTGTTTCTTTTCTTCAAAATAACCCACCCACCAGCCGGTGGTATTGCGCTGGGCCTCGGTATCGACCTTGCCCACATAGAGCCGGTAACGCAAATAGATGGGATTTTTCATATTTTTTGGCAGATTTTCGTACTCCCACTCGCCGAACTTACGGAACAATACCTCCGAACGCTGCCGGAGCATCTCTTCGCTCAAGCCGTTGCGGATATCTTTTTCCATTTCTGCGGCGTCAGCCGTCACTCTGCCCCGACCGGCTTTCTTCATTTCTTCAAGCTGTTGCGCCAGAGCTTCGCGGGTCAATTTTTCCATATCCGGCGGCTTGGGGAAGTAGACCCGTCTGCCCACCAGCACTTCGTTTTCGATCCGCTGACGCTCTTCGGCAGGAAAGTCATTTTTGCCGAAACGGTACAGAACCACCGCAAAAATCGTGATCCCTGCCAGCAGCAGCAATACTGCATGCAGCAGCACCACGCTCAAATATTTGGCAAGAAATATCTTGATGCGCGATACCGGTTTGGCGACCACCATGTGCAGCTGATAGCTTTCCACATCCTGCGTCATGACCAGACTGGCGATCCATACTGTGGAAAGCGCCAGAATGAACCCGACTGTACCCAGCGAATACTTGAGCGCGATCTGAATATAAGCACGCGCCCCCTCACCGGAGCCGGATACTGTCATGGGCAACGCCACCGCGCACAACACCAGCAGAGCCAGCAAAAGCTGGAAGATGTGCGAACGCAGCGCATTGCGCAATGTCAGTTTTACGATTGCATTAAATGCCGTCATAATCAATACTTCCGTTCACCAATGTTGTTTAGCGGTTTTTCAATATATCGTCAAGTTTGGCATCCGCAGCTTTCAGCGCTTCGGCATCGGCCTTGACCTTTTCTTCATCTTTGTTTACCACCGGCTTGTCGTCGCTGGCGGTAAGATCGGCCAGACGTTTTTCTTCGGCAGCCTTGAGTTCGCTTGCCAGCCTGGCAGCGCTTTCTTCGGCGGTGGGCTTTTTGACTGCTTCGGGCTGGGCAATGAGATTTTCCAGCACGGCGCTTTCTTCATCTTTTTCGGCCGAAAGGTATTCGGCTATACCGCCGCCCAATGCACCGGAGGTTTCCACGCTGTCGCTCTTGGCTTTGGCAATAACATCCAGAAAGAACTCTTCCAATGTCCGGCGGGGGTGATCCATGACAAATTCTTCGCCATTGAGATTTTCCCGCAATACCGACAGAACCTTTTCGGTAGCTTCCTTGCTCAACGTGGGGGTCACGATGCGGGTGCTGTCGCTGACGGTCAACAGTTCGTTCAAACTGCCCTGCGCCCGGACTTTGCCGCCGTAAAGAATGACCACCCGGTCGCAAATATCTTCCACATCGCTCAAAAGATGGCTGGTTATCAGCACGGTCTTGCCCCGTTTTTTCAGCTCCATGATCAAATCTTTGACTTCCCGGCAGCCCAGGGGGTCAAGTCCGCTGGTGGGTTCGTCAAAAATCAGCAGCGACGGGTCGTTGATCATTGCCTGCGCCAGACCGATACGCCGCGCCATGCCTTTGGAAAACTCCCCGACCCGGCGGTGGCGGGCGTGAGCCAATCCCACCATATCCAGCAGCTGATCGATACGGTTTTTCCGTTCAGCGCGGGAGAGGTTGAAAAGCGATCCGAAAAAGTCCAGCGTTTCTTCTGCCGTCAAATATTTATACAAATATGACTCTTCCGGCAAATATCCGATCGCTTTTTTGGTTTCCACCGCCCGGGGCGCCTTGCCCAGAACTGTAAGCTGTCCGGCGGTGGGATAGAGCAAACCCAGTATCATCTTTACTGTCGTGGATTTTCCCGAACCGTTGGGACCAAGCAAACCGACCACTTCGCCTTCCTTGACCGTAAAATCGATTTCGTTGACCGCCCGCGCCTTGGGGCGGTTCCAGAAATCGCGGAACACTTTGGTCAAGCCTACCGCGCGTATTGCATCTTCTGCCATCTTTTTTTTCAGCCTTTCCTGTTTGCAGGTAGTACCGACCGGGGAGAACCCGGCCGGTATTGACATATGTTATTTTTTACTCTTATTATCTTCCAGCGTAAGTTCTTCGCCGGTACGCACCAGACGCGCACTGTTGAAGATCACCACCAATGTACTCAATGTGTAAAGGATCGCCGCGCCCACCGGAGTCATCTTGTCAAAAACCAGCAGCACCATACCGCCGAAAACGAACAGTATGCCGATGCACAAATTCTGATAGATCACCATACGGGATTTCTGCGACAAGTCTATCAGCATGGGGATACGCCGCAAATCGTTGGTCATAAGAGCAATGCTTGCACTGTTGATGGCAATGTCGCTGCCGATGGCCCCCATGGCGATACCCAGATCGCCTTCGGCAAGCGCCGGAGCGTCGTTCACACCATCGCCCACCACAGCGGTAGGATAGCTCTTTTTGGCATTTTCCACATATTCCACTTTGGCTTCCGGCAGACATTCGCTGCGGAATTCATCGATATCCAGAGCGTTTGCCACTTTTTCGGCGACCGACTCCCGGTCCCCGGTGACCATTGCCACCTGACGGATGCCCAAACTGCGCAGATCACTGAGGGCTCGGGCGGCTTCTTTGCGGATCTTATCGCTCAAACCGATCCAGCCGATGATCTCACGATCCCGGGCAACAAAGACCACACTCAAGCCTTCGGTATCAGCCGCATCAAAATCTTCGGGCAAAGTCAATTCCTGATCCGCCAGCCAGTTGGCGCGCCCCACGGCTACTGCAACGCCGTCGATAACGGCATTGACCCCTTTACCGTGAGTTTCCTTGAACTCGCTTACGTCAGAAAGTCCAAGCTGCGCTTCGTTGGCAAGTTTCACCAATGCCACCGCCGTCGGGTGGTTGCTGTTGGCTTCTGCCGAAGCCGCGAGTTTCAGCATTTCTGCGGGGCTGACTTCGCCAAACGGCACCAGTTTGACCACCGAAAGCAAACCGTCGGTCAGCGTACCGGTTTTGTCGAATACAAAACTGCGGATACGCGCCGCCAACTCCAGATGGCTCACATCTTTAATAAAGATCCCCAACCGTGCCGCCGCCGCCACCGCCGCCACGACATG
>JAFVQX010000037.1 GCA_017504585.1 Lentisphaeria bacterium | reverse complement strand
GCCAGTTTGCGGGCGCCCACGCCCAGCGCTGCGGCCGAACTGATCGCGCCGGATGTGCGGGAGATCGAGGAATTTCTTGCGCAAGGTATCACCCGGCTGGAACGGGCATGGCAGTTTGTGCAAATGCGTCAGGAGCGCCGGGTTTCGCAGCTGGCGGCGCACAGACTTTTTCATGAACCGGAATATATCTTGCAGAATTATCAGCAGAAAGTCGATGAACTTGCCGACGCTTTGGAGCGGAGCTGGCAACAGCGCTGCCGGCAGGAAGAGAGCCGTCTGGCGCTTGCCGACGCCCGGCTGCGGAGCATGGATCCGGCGAACGTTCTGCAGCGCGGATTTGCTATTTTAATGAAAAAAGATCAAACCATTGCCGACTCCGCCGACAAACTTGCCCCGGGGGAACAGGTGGTAGCCCGGCTGCGCGACGGCAATGTGGAAATGCGCGTGGAGTAGATCATGCGGCTGCTGGTATATAATATAGCTTATGGGACCGGTTCGCCGAAAAACACTTTGGAAATCATTGCCGGAGCGGCGAATTATCTGCGTACACCCGAGCGTTATTTTAACGCCATTGCCCACCTTGTCCGCCACAAGCGGCCGGATGTGGCAGGTTTTCTGGAAACGGATAACGGCAGTTTCCGTACCGGGGGTTTCAGTCAGACCGCGCATTTGGCTGAATTGCTGAAAACGCCGGGCAACGGCAGTTTTTATACTAAATATGCGCCAGATTCCTACCTTGCCAAATTGCCTTATTGCCGCCATCAAACCAATGCTTTGCTGGTAAAAAACGGTGCGGCACAAGCCGAGGATGTGCATTTTATGCCCTGCGGCGCCAAGCGGCTTATACTGAAAAGCCGCTATAACGATGTGAATATCCTGCTGGTGCATCTGGCATTGACCGCCCCGGTGCGGCGGCGACAGTTGGACTATTTGGCAAGTTTGATAACGCCGGGAGAAAAATTCATTGTTTGCGGTGACTTCAATACCTTTGGCGGCAGCCGGGAATTGACGCGATTTTTGCGCAAAACCCGGCTGCGCAGTGCCAATAAACAGCATTTGATGACCTACCCGGCGCGCCAGCCGGTCAGAGAGTTGGACTATATACTGTATTCGCCGGAGCTGAAGCTGAAAGATTTTCAGGTGATAAAATTTCCCGGCAGCGATCATCTGCCGTTGTTTGCCGAATTTGAGTGAGCCGTGTATAGATGGTAAAGTATGGGAGAGTATGGGAAGCGGGCAAAGCGGCATACGATATATTGTCGTAATGCGGACGCCTGCTTGCCGCGCGATAGAATTGGGAAGTATTGGGAGGGTTTGGGAAGTATTGGGAAGCGGGCAAAGCCCGCTGCAGCCGGTTGACGCGCTGCCCATGCAAGCTATACGCCGGGTATGTTTGCTGCCCACACACACTATCGCAGCAGTTGGCGGCACGATACCCCCCGTTACTTCCCGTTATTTACCGTTATATTCCGTTCTGCCGCCATCTATCCCATCGCCCGCGAGCCGCGGCGTAGTGTAACGAAGCCGGGCGTATGCGGCAAACAACAAAAAAAACGGCGAAGGTCGAAACCATCGCCGTAATTTTGCTTGCTGAACTCACTGCCCACGCAAGCAAAAGTACGAGCAAAGGTTGAGGTTTTGGCAAGAAGCCATTGAGGGAGTGTACTTTTTGTACTCGACCGAAAGGGGTTCGCAGTCAAGGCCTCAAGATTTGCCGTAATTTTGCTTGCAAGCAAGCTTATTTTACAAAAGTTATAAACTTTGCCATGCTGGGTTCAAGCTCTATGGCCTGACCGGTGTAAGGCACTTCTTTTTGAGTTACCGGGTCAAAGATCACCGCACTCTTGTAAGTAAAGGGTATATCAAGTTTGACGGTGTTAGGTTCTTTGGAGTAGTTCAAAACCGTGGCAAATGCACCGCTGGCTTTGGTAAAGTAACTTACATACACATCCTTATTGCCCGTTTTGATGACCGGTTTGCCCTGTTCCCAATAGCCCACAAATTCGGCATCTTCCAAACCGAAATCGTGCATACGGTCACGGACGCTCAACTCGGTTTTGCTGTGGATAAAGTTGGGGTAGATCAGGAGTTTGTGCAAAATCGCCATACCGCTCAAGTGGGTGGAAACTTTGGGGCTTCTGATTTTTTCTTCCTGCCGGTACTGGGGCAGCAGCATACGGTCGGGCCCGATGTTGACGGCGTTTTCGTAGCGGAAACGGTTCATGGTCATAAAGTCGTTGAAGTAAGTAGCTTTATAGAACTGACCGCGATACTGTTCGCCCATCAATACCACGTTGGAATAAGCACTCATAAAACCGCCCTGATCGCCGCCGGCGTGATGCACAGTCAGATTCTTTTTGTCGTGCATACGCTGGGCAATGTAGATGCGTTCGGCAAAGGTTTTCACATCAAATACCGGGGTGAAGTGTTCGCCGTTTTCAATAAAGTGGTCACTGCCGAAGCAGTCGTAATAGACCCCTTTCCAGGGATAGTCACGCAAAAGTTCCGAAAGATATTTTACATAAAGATCCTGCCACAATTTGCTGCGGTAATCGCCTTTGGTGGAAGCTCCGCCATTCATGGGATACGCACGGCTGGGCAGCACAAACCACTGATCTTTGAAAAAGCTCCACTGGGGGATGCGTTCATTTATATACATAGGGATCTGGTAGAACATGGGGTAGCCTTTGGTGCCTGCCAGATAATTTTTCATAACTTCGGGCTGACTGACCGCTGCCAGACTGCCGGAATAGTTGAACATCTTGTGCGAGTGCCACATCAAACCGAAGTTGCTGTGTTTTTTACCGGCACGGAAACGGAGCCGCTGCCAGTTCTTTTCGGCGGGGCGGTAGGGGTAAGCCATCAGCGAAAAGTCAAAGCGTTTGCTTTCGCCGGCTTTCATGGCAACATCTTCGGCAACCATGTCAATGGTCATGCCGGTTTTATCCACCGTAAGATAGTTGTTTTTGAACGCCCGCTTGGTGGAGGGGTAGACTTTGGGCTGGAAGAAACTCATGCCCCGGTCGATGGTACCGAAAAGCACATTGTCGTAAAAACGGTTGGTGGAAAAAGTTTTCTTTTCGTTAAGATCGATCACGCCAATCTGCGTCCAGCTGCCGTCGCTGCGGTGAACGAAGTCCACATTTTTCACCGGCACATTCAAGACCACATCTTTCAACACCGTATTGGCATTGGCTTTGAGATCAAGAGTATAACGGGTATTGCCCAAGTAGTCGCTGGTGATCTTGCCGCTGACGGTGAAATTTCCGGCGTTTGCGGCAACAGCGGTTTCAGCCAGACTGGGCTGGACTTTGAGAGCCGGGGCGTTGAAAGCAATTTTTTCGCCGTTGACCGAAAGAGTGATGGGGCCGGCAAGAATGTCAGCATTGTTGGCATTGACCTGCTGGATCATGCCATCTTTGCCGAATTTGATATTGCCCGACCAGTTGTTGACCGTATCTTTGCCGCCGGAAAGGGCTTTCCACGGTGCGGGAGGTGTCATTTCCGCAGTCTGCACGCCGATATTGTTCGTCCAATCGGGGTTGTTGTAAACGCCGAAAAAGGCGGGGTCGGCGGTCATGACCTTGCCGCTTTTGAGGGTAATGGTCGGCACGATGTAGTATTCACCATCTTTCAAAGTCTTGAGGTCGATGACCGTTTTGACCTGACCGGCAGCCAGATCGATACTTTTTACTTCATTTTTTTTTATGTCAGTTATCACCAGCTTGCTGGAAACGATGTCCGCAGGCTTGATACTGCCGGTCAAAGCGGTGGTAACGGTCATTTGAGCTTTGCGGCTGTTGGTTTCGGTCTTGACATAGATTTTGTCGCCGGCTTCCTTGAAACGCAGATGGTCAAGCTGGATAACATCCTTTGCCTTCATTTTGCGCATGTTCAAACCGATGTCCACAAATTCGCAGTCGGCGGGGGTAGTGAAAGTGTGGATAAGTTCTTTCCACTGACCGTTGGTGTAACGCACATGGTAGCGGCTCTGGGAGGGTTTGCCTTTGCTGATGGCACCCTTCTTATCTTTGTAGAAAAAGATGATCATACCGTTGGCGTTGTATTTGAAGTTTTCGGTGGCTTTGATCCACGCTTCAAACACATAGTTGCTGTTGGGCTTGACTTTGATATTGTCGATATAAAGAGCATACTGCATGGATTCGCCGGAACCTTCTGCCTGAAAGAAGGCTTCGCCCACTTTGGCATGACGCCATTCGTTGACGATCTTGCCGCCTTTGCCCAGCATAAAGTGGTCGTAGATCAAATGCTTATCAAAAGCCCACTGGTCAAAAGTGGTTTCAAAATTCATCAGGTCGATCCCCCGGGCAACGCCATTGATCCGGGGGGCGATCCGCAGAAAGTCCACCCAAACCTGATCTTTTTCTGCCATGCCCGCCAAACGCAGATTCACTGTGGCACCGGCAGCACCTTCGGGCAGAGTAAATTCAAACTGCCGGTGAGTCCAGCGATAGGGGCTCTGGGGCAGAACAAACCGGGTGGTGGGAACCGCCTTGAAGCCTTTCTGCATCTGGTAAGTGATAATGAACATAAAACCTCCGCCGATGCCACGGGTGGTTTTGTAGTTCAAAGCCAGAGCGAATTTATCACCGGGATTACCCTTGACCGGACAGGAATAAATGTACTGGAAAGATTGCTTGATGCCTTTGGCATACAAACAGCCTTTTTCGGTACCGCCTTCCAGCAGGACTTGGGCTTTACCGGCAGGCAGGATCTTGCCGGCAACCCGTTCGGGCGAATCAAAACGCTCAAGGATCACATCAGCCGACACGCCCAAAGCGCAACCGACCGCCAACAGGGTTGAAAGAATTTTTTTCATTTGTTTGTTTTTCCTTATATTTCAGTTATAAGTTATAAATTTTAATCGTCAAGTCCCCAGCGTTTGGGTTCGCGGAACTGTTTACTGCTCAAACTTTCCACCGAACCATCAACTTTAGCGGCATTACTGCGGGTACGCCCGCCATGCAATTCTCCCAGCAAGCCTGTTTTGGTGTTGGCGTTCCAACCAATAGCACCATTTATGCTTGATGAACTTTTGCTTGTATTACGGCGCGGAGCCAGCTGGGCTCGTTTATAGTATTTATTGGCACACGAATACATGACCATTTCCGTAGGATTTTTTACTGATCCCATTGTAGCAGTTGCCCGGACTTCTTTGCCTGCACTTAACATATTGCAAAGTCTGCCGTTATAGTAGTAACTTATAATACCGGTTTTGGGTCTGTCCGTGGCTTCACTCGCCCAAGTAGTCAGTTTATCAGTAACCGCATCGCAGTGGAGTGCGTAAATATCCCCCGGTTTGCGATTTAAATCATGTTCAAGATATACCAGTGCCTGACGGGCAAAAAACTTGCCGTATTCCGCATGCCCCGGGTTGTTCCAGTTGCGATAACCGTTATCATTGCAATAGATAGAGCCGCAATCTTCACCTGCTTTCTTACTTCCCCAGTTGGGATCGCAGTAATGAAAGTAGTCGTGATTATCACCACTGTACATAGTAGCAGCAAACACCAACTGCTTCATCTTGCTTACACAATTAGCTTCTTTTGCCGACTCTCTGGCAGCAGAGAGTGCGGGCAAAAGCATTGCCGCCAGGATGGCGATAATGGCAATAACTACGAGAAGCTCAATTAAGGTGAAGCTGAACAGCTTCACCTGCCCATGGGCAGGCTTTTTCGTTACATCAGCACGATTACAGCAGAGATGAGATTTTTTCACCAGTAGTTCAATCAGAGTGAACCCACACACTTTTGAGTATAAACAGGATTGTTTTTTCATTGTTCTTGCCTCATGTAAAACTTTTATTGTTAAATATTTATTATTTTCTATCATCATTTACCGTTTCACCGCCTTCTACAGACGACTGTCATACCGGCAACGATTTATGTTTGAATTACTCTTTAACTCTTATATAATAATTTTTCATGTTTTTGCACAAAGCTGTGTAGTCTATGGTTTCAACCGAACCGTCGCACATCGTGAAGTTTGCCCGTTTATATCCGCCATGCTGCTGTCCACCATCGGCAACAGTACCTTTATAGTTGCCATTGGGTACATTCCGGTAAGGACGCAAACTGCAGCGGCGATAATATGTCTTCAATTCAGTAAAGGCTATTGTTCCGGATGGATCTTCCAATTCGCCCAGCATAGCTGTTTTGCGTTCAGCGCCGGATTTACCGGAATCGCAGAGTTGCCCGTTATAAGCATAACTTATGCGTCCATAGTACAGTTCTTCATGGGCGCCATATTGGGATGTGGTAAGCACCTCGGTAGCTGAATCACAAATAAAGTATGGCATATTACCGGGCAAAGTACTTTTGTTTTCTTCCAGATAGGGAAGTATTTTTCGTCCCCAATACAAATTTGCATAACGACCACTCCAATCTTGTAACCCCGAGTGGTCGTATGTACTCCCACCGTTATTGTTATTTGCAGCCCCGCCGCAATGAAGAGCGTAATCCTGATTATCTCCGGCATACATCATAGTAGCCAAACCAATCTGTTTCATTTTTCCACGGCAGTTGCTTTCTTTAGCTGAATCCCGGGCTGCGGAAAGTGCGGGCAGCAGCATTGCTGCCAAGATTGCGATAATTGCGATAACTACCAGCAGTTCGATGAGGGTGAAGCGGCTTGACTTCGCATAATATGCATTATGTGAAGTGCTTGAGTTCAAAACAAGTTGCTTTTTCATTTTTCCACTTGCCTTTTCTATTTTTTCTTCCATTGTTATTTATTGGTTATCAAACACTTAATAAATATACTCCACTTCACATAATGCATATTATGCGAAGTAATTTACTCTATTTGCGTTTTACCAGTCTTGGCTGTATATAGACCGGCAGATTTACCGCCGGAGAATTCACCGAATCTGCCACCGCTTCGATCAGGGTCGATATATTCATATCCACGCTGGAGAGCTTGGGCATCAGTGACTCGCACAAACTGGTGTTGAAGTGGCTTACTATACTTATATCTTTATTGATGATCAAGCCCCGCTCGGCCGCCACCTGATAAACCGAAAGCGCTCTTATATCGTTCATGCACACTATGCCGTTGCATCCGGCATCCAGTGCGGCATGGATCTCTTTTTTTACTTCGTCTTCTCTCTCATGATAGGGTATATTGCGGGCGATGATCCTGCCGGTATGGTAGAAATCCACATTATATGTTTTGCACGCATCTTCGATGCCGTCAAGTATATCCATATCAAAAAGACTGCTGCTGATACCGTGTTTGCGCCGGATCGCTTCCGCTGCCGGCTCCTGGGTCATGAAAAGCAGTTTATTGAAGTTGTTTTCCAGCAAATACTCTGCTGCGATCTGACCGGCCTTGCGCATATCAAACAGCACTTTGCTGGCGCCTTCAAACGCCATTTCGCCATTGTAGAACTTGACAAAGATGATTTTTTTAAAGGCGTTCCTGACTTTCCACAACGCTTTGTAAGGAAAATGCGCATCGCCCCGGATTATGAGAGTTTCAATACCCGATGCGGCAAAACTCAACAGCACTTTTTCGGCTTTTTCGCAGGAAAATTCTTCCATCATCCAGCTGTAACCCAACGCCGTGGGCGCCGAACCGCTGTTAAGGAGCCGCAACACAAGTTTATGGTAAAAATCGCTGTAAGAGCGGTCCACCATGCTTAACAGCAGTCCGATCTTGCCCACGCTCAATGTATCGGTAAAACGGTAGACGCTTTCGCTGGGTTTCCGGACAAAAAATCCCTGTCCCCGGTGGGCTTCCACCATGTTGTTGCGGCACAAAAGCTCGTACACCTTATGGGCGGTCATATAGCTGATATTTTCCGTCTGCGCCAGCTCGGCGCTGGATAAAAGGCGCGTACCGGGGGGCAGCTCGCCATTGACGATCTGTTTAGCCAATTTCAAGTAGATTTCCCGGTACTTTACCATAATTGCTCTATTTTAAATAGATTTTACAAGAGTTATTTTACACCCTTAATGTATACAAATCAAATATTATCGCGCTTTTTTTCTTATTTTGCCGGAGCATCCAGCGCAATGCGTTTTACGGTAAAGCGGCCGAATTTGCTCAAATTATTGCCATCTTTATCCCAAAACAAATTCTGTGCCAGCCGGAAGCGGACTGCCCCCAGAGCGGAATCGTTACTGCTTTCCACCAACTTTTCAGAACCCATATAAATTGCGATCACGCCGTTTTTGCGTTCGATGCGGAATGTTTCGCTCTTTTTATCGGGTTGATCCATGCGTTTTTTCAAATACACTTTGCCTACGGCGCCGCTGGCACGGGCAGAACCTTTGAGCCAGCCGTCGGTCAAACCGGCGTGAGCGATGACCGCTCCGCTGCGGGTGACGAGCTGGATATCCGCAGCTCCCATAAATGCTTTATCAGCAGGCAGTTCCCACGCCATATCCAATATGGCAGTAAAGTCGCCCTTGATCTCCGGGAAAGTCCGCCGGAGCATATACTGCACGCTTTTAGCTTTGGGTGCGGCTGTAAAATCCTTGAAGCCCACAATGGTCATGGCTTTTTCGTTTTTATCGTAAGCAAAACCCTTGCAGCCCATTTGCCGCACTGCCACCCAGTCGGAAGAAAAACCGTTTTTGAAATCTTCGTCAAAAACCGAAGCGGCAGCAGGGGCATCGGCACTCAAAGGTTCGGCTTTTATATCGGCAAACTCAAAACTTCCGAAGTGTGCCCCCTGCCGGGCATCGGTCTGGAACACCAGCCGGATACGCCCCAAGTCAGCAGCAGAACCTTCGCCCGTCATGACTTTGGCGCCATTGATCAATATGGTATACTGCTTGCCCTGACGGCGGATCTTCAAATCCAAATTGCCGTCAAAAGCAAGATACTTTATGGGGAGCTTGGCTTTGCTGCCAGTGATCGCAGCATAGTTTCTGCTGGGAGAAGGCATCCAGCCGTCGTACAAACCGGCACTGGCCATGACTTTGTTGGCGGTATCGACTGCCTGTATATAGGCATAACCCAGAAACTGCTTGTCTTTGGTGGCGTAATTCAAGGTTGCCGAAAGCTGAAAA
This sequence comes from Lentisphaeria bacterium, assembly GCA_017504585.1. Lineage (GTDB taxonomy): Bacteria > Verrucomicrobiota > Lentisphaeria > Victivallales > Victivallaceae > SIG78. Next base: position 12,462 of record JAFVQX010000037.1, on the reverse strand, counting down.
TCCCCTTTGATGGGCGTGATCTTCTGATCTGCCGAATAGCGGGAATATTTCCGGTTTTTGCGGGCGATCTCCACAACGCCCACAACTTTGTTACCCTCGACCTTCAAGCCCGAAGCTGATGAACAAGGCCCCTGCTCCCACTTGCCAGCCCAGGGCAAAACCCCTTCGGCACACAAGGGCAAACACATGATTGCAGCGGCACATACACCAAAAAATACTTTATTCATAATTAAAACTCCCAACTTATTTAAATTGAATTTTACCGTAATACTCAATAAGATTATTGCCAGCAATGGGCGTAGGCGGATAGGTGGAAAGCTGAACGAACCGGAAAGTGGTATCGTAGTTGTACCTTGCGGGCAGCACTTTCCACGGCTCTTTGCCGTCAAATGGCACGCCTTTTTTTGCCAGGTCGGCAATGGGTATGGCAAGCTCAAAAGTCCAGTATTTATCCCGGTCTTCGGAGTTGTTCAAAGTGCCGTTGATCTGAATAGCCGAACGCATATTTTCCATAAAATGCACATTGCTGCGGGAGTAGCCCAAAATCACCCCGCTGCTCTGGTAGAAAAAGCTGCTCAAAGCGTTTTGCGGCGACACATATATTTCCCAATAGTACGGGCGGTTTTCCGGCTTGAGAAAGACTTCGATGGCGTCGCCATTCAAATAGCAATGGGTCTGATTGGTTTTATCCATCTGGATAATGTCTTCGTCATTTACTTTACCGGCAACATAAAAATATTTGTCATCGTAAGCAAAACGGATCCCGGCGGTTTGGAACTTATCCTGTTTCACCCGTGCCAACGCCTTGCCGTACCCCCGGAAAAAGGGTATTTGAATAAGCTCCACCGCCGGAGTCTGCTGCCAAACTTTTTCCTCAAGTTTGCCGTCGATAGTGATTTTTTCCGTAACCCGCTGGGCGCTTACGGGGTAATTATCGGGATCGACTTCTTTGAATTCCACGCAAGTATTGCAGCAGCACCCGGCAAGGACAACGCCCGCCAACGCAGCAGAGAAAATTTCTTTTATCATAACTCAAAAAACCTTATTTTAACGGGGTATGGATCAAAACGAACTCCGACGGAGCAAGTTTCAATACATTTTTACCACTTTTTACATCCACCGTTCTGCTGGCGGCGGCAACCTTGCTGCCGGCGGGCAGATCAAGCTCAAAACTTTCAGTTTCCGGGCTGGAATAGTTGGCTATGTAGATAAGTGCCTCTTTGCCGGAAGCAAACCGGGTAACGGCAACTTTATCGTTGTTGACCGCAAAACCCAAATCCACTTTTCCGCTGTGCATAAGCTCCCGGTAGCGGCCCAGAGTCTGCAACGCTTTGGCGTAGTAATAGAGCTGGCGGGGGGTACGCATTTCGTACATGCTGTATACCATTATATTGCCGCCGTTTAGGATATGTTCGTAAATCAAATGCTCCATCTTTTTGGGTGCGCAATAGCCGTATACCCCCGGAGTCACCCAGCAGGAAGTGACCCAGTTTTTCTGCAAGCGCTTATACTGATCCCGCACCCGGCTGTGGTTCACATCGAACAACCCCGCCGAATAGAGTGCGGGCATGGAGAGATCCAGCACTTTCGGGTAGTTTCCATCAAAATCCCACGCATAATGGTAGGCGTGTTTGAGCAATTCAGACTGTCCGGCAAAGACATCGTACTGCCCGAATTTGGGCGTGTAGCCCGCCCCTTGGCAATGGGCTTGCCGCAGCAAAGCATAAATATCGTTGCCGCACTTGAGGATGTAATCTTTTACGCTCAAGCCGGACTCTTTTACGCCTTTACCGCAGCGGTCGCACTTTAAAATATTGTTGATACTGCCGCCGAAAGAGCGGCCGATCAATTCAATATCCCAAATAACCATAGCCGGTTTGACCACGCTGCTGGCACGCTTCAAATCCTCCAGATGCTTCTGGAACCGCTCGCCCCGGTAGGAGATACAGAAGCCCTTGGCTCCCTTGTAGGTGCAAGGCTCCTGACCTTTCCACACAATGGCGTGCAGAGCGGATTCCACCTGAATAACATCCATGCCGTATTCCCGCACCTGTTCAGCAAACTTTCGCATGTTTTCGTCGGAAAAGCTCGCCCGGTCAGCCTTCATATACCCCCACTGATAGGGGAAGACCGGCACACCGTTGAAGCCGCAGGTTTTGTATACATTCATAAAGTCCGGCCAATCCATGGCGTAGACTTCGGGCATCCAGGTCAAGCTCACCGAAAAGGGCTGTTTGCCGGGTGTTTCGGTGGGGAATTTGAGGCTCCTGACCGGCACCGTTACCGGAGTGTAGAATTTGTCTTCGGCACGCACGGCAAAGGTGGCAGTAGCGTTTTCGGGCAATTTTTTGTTAAGTTTAAAGTAGATGGGGCCCAGATATTTACCGTTCAGCAAACGGCCCAGATTGGCTTTGTAGCCATGTTTTTTTGGGGTGATAGTCAAAGTTTTGGTGTTGTTGCTGAAAAGATTTTCGCTGACTGTAAACTGTGCCTTGAAGAGCTTGGTCTGAACCAGTTCCACCTCGTTGGGCAGAGTCATATACAATGTGTACTGCTGTTTGACCTTGCCGGTGCGATAGTCCCGGAAATAGAGTATCTGCGGAGCAAAGAAGTTATCTTCCGGCACCACCAATTCCCCGTCGTATGGGGCAAAAACCACTTCGTCCTTGCTTGCCAGACCTTTGCCGATGGCAAAACGCTGGCGGTTTTCTGCGGCATAAAGCTCTTTATTGCGTTCATCGTTGCGATTCTTACCCGCAAGCACCTGAAATTCGTCGCAATAGAACATAAAGCCTTCGGGCTTGATTATCAAGCCTACATAGCGGGCTTCCACGCCCTCGGCATCAATGGAAAATGTGCGCCACTGGTTGGTTTTTTCGTAAACCTTGAGCTTGACCGCATCTTCGGGCAAATCTTCAGCCAGTTCGCTGGTGACTTTTGCCACACAGCCGATACGGTAAAAGTTTTCGCCATCCATACTGCCGACGGCGATCACTTCCCGCGGCAGCGAAAAGCGGTACATGTAGCGGGTAAAAGTTGCCGCCCGCAAGCGGATCTTGCTCAAAACTTCCGCCTTGCCCAAGTCAACTGCCAGCGCCAGACCGTATTCGGTATCTTTAGAGCCTTTCCAGTGCCATCCGGCGGTGAGCTTGTCGCTCATGGTTTCTCTGCCGGAGTAGCTCTGACGCAGTTCGTCAAAGTATTCGTTGGCAGAGTTTTTACCGGCATCGGGGGGCAGATTGATCTTGCCGTCAGTAAGTTTGGTGCAATCGGGGTCGGTGGGTTTATCGGGGGCAACAGCATAAATAACTTTTTTGCCCAAAGCCAAGTTAGCCGGTTCAGCAGCCCAAAGCGAAAAAAGGCAAAAACTTCCCAGCAGAACAAAAAGCATCTTCATAGCAACCAACCTCATTCAACACTGGGAAGAAAAAGTTTATTCAGGTCGCCGCCGGGCAGGACAGTTTCCACATGGAAGTCGGCAAAAAGCATATTAGCCGCTTTGTTATGACAGTCCCCAACACCCATTTTATCAGCATAGTTGCCTTTGGAAACACTGATACGGTAGGCAATGGAAGGTGGGTTGGTTGTTGCATTGGTTATTTGACCATCAGCAGCCATGGCTTTGGCAGCAGGATCTTTGAGCTGTGCCTCATTCATAACATTATTTCCAGAGTATTTATTGTCGCCAATATGCACACTGTGAGCGTAGTTGAAATTACGACGGGCACCGCCGCCGCTGTCATATCTGCCCTCATTGGAGGGACAAAGCAGTATTGATTGCACTTTGGTATCGCTTGTAACAATCTGCTGCAAATATCCGGGGATAGCTTTATCTGAATACCAATGTAAATACCCTTTTCGCGATTTATCGGTAGATTTGACAGTGGTTGGGCAGGCATAAAAACCTTGGTTATCATCCAGATACATACGGTGTGCCATTCCTATTTGCTTGAGGTTGGCTGTGCAGCTGCTGCTTTTGGCGCGCTCGCGGGCGGCGGAAAGGGCAGGCAAGAGCATCGCCGCAAGTATGGCAATAATGGCAATGACCACCAAAAGCTCAATAAGGGTAAAGCATGCTTTACCCTGCCCATGGGCAGGATGTCTGTAATGCCCTTCTCCGTTGCCGGTTACTGAACGATCACCGCCGGAACATGCTCCTGCTGCAAGCAGTCGGCTCAAGGTGAATAGAGTTGATGTTGTCCTTGTTTTGTGCATTTGCAGACCCTCCATATTGAATTTTTTTCAGGGCAAATATATATTTGCTTTTCAAGTATATATTTAAGTATACACAAAAAAATAATTTTGTCAAGGCTTGCAAAGAAAAAAATATCTTTTTTTTAGTATTTTTATTGCTGAAATTGTAAGTATTGCCTGTAAAAAAACAGGAACAGCTCTGATTTTATGCAATATTGCTGTCGATCAGAACTGTTCGTGTATCTTTATCAAATTGAACATAAGCACCTCCATACAGTATCAAAGCCGGAGCGCCATCGGCACCAACGGCGCGACCCGGCGCCCCCTGCGCTGACAGTCGCTGGCAATTCTGGAAGCAGTACGGAAAATTTTCCGCACCTTTGACTTGACAAGGCAGTAAGCAGTATTTACCACCGTTACTGTGATCTTGCAAAGGCGTCCGGCAGCAAGCAGTAACTTGTCATTAAACGCACTTATCTTGAGCGTAAAATGCAAGTTTGTATCCAACTGCGGTGCGGGCAAAGCAATTTCGTTGCCGGCAGCACAGACAAAGAGATTTTTCAAACTTATGGAAAAATCACCTGTTTGCCCCGGTCGGCAAATAAAATTATTTTGCTCAAACGCCATTTCAGTCACGCTTCTTTGCACACAACTAACTGATAAAAATGCTTACTTTTCTTCAGCGGCAGCTTCATTCTTCTGCAGAACGCCGGCTTCGACCAATTTGTCGATGAGCTGCTGCATGCTGTTGAAGGCACCCAGGAAGCCCTGCGGAGGCATGATGATGCGGACATTGGATTCCGGGATCGGAGCCTTGCCTTCTTCGGCGGGCTGAAGAGTCACGAAGTCGAAACGCACCATACCGCCAGCGAAGTGAACCTGGCCGATACCATCAGCAAAGATTTCTTTTTTGCAGTCCATTTTAGAACCACCTTTCTTTGTTTGTTGTTAAAGATTGACCCATTCAATCTTCTTTTTCTTTAAATATATATACGGATAAACCTTTATCCGCAGCTTATGCCTAATTTAGCACGAAAATCCAATTATGCAAACATATTGCGATTTTTTTGGCTGCAAGCTGCCCCGGACAAGAAAAAAGATATTATGAGATGCCCCCCGGCTCTCCCATAATATCTTTTGAGAGTCAAAACTGACGGATCAATCTCAGTCTTCGTCCAGATCGTCGGCGTTGGGCACGCTGGAAGCGTCGATTTCCCGGGTCTTTACGTTACCGCCCAGAAACAGCAAGTTGGATACCGACGGGTGGTTGCCCGTAGGATTGGTAGTAGCGCCATACTGGATAATATCGCTCCAGATCACCTGATTGGGGTTATCTCTGCCAACCACACCACGCTTGGACATATTACTCACGCTGTCATCATAGTCAATATACCATTTATAAGAAATATTGCCGGCGGTACCGCTTACAGTATATTCACTGTTATAATTGGTCGGACACTTGAAATACTTTTCACAATCATCGGCATCAATTTCTGTGCGTTCTCCGGTCAGATAACCGCCCCGCATCAGACGGTATGCCGGATCGGTCGCGCCGTGCCAACTCAACGAACCGCTGGAAGCAGAGTTGGCTCCGCCGGGGATCGCTCCGCCATTGTTATTGCTATACATGAAAGTAGCTTTGCCGATTTGGCTCAACAAGTTTATACAGCTGGTGTTGCGGGCGCTTTCCCGCGCGGCACTCAATGCCGGCAGCAGCATCGCCGCCAATATCCCGATGATAGCGATCACCACCAAAAGTTCGATCAGGGTAAAATTCTTTCTCATTTTTTTGCTCTCCTTATATTTAGGGGACTATACATCTCTTACCAGCTAATTTACACGGAAAATATCACTTTGTCAAGGCTCAAGCAAAGTTTTTTAACTAAAAAATAAGCTTTTATCGCCAAAAACTCCCCCAAAAAGCTCCTCACACAATAAAATCCACGATCTGAACGTTATTATATTGTAAATTTCACTGAAACAAGGATTTTATAAATCATGAAACATTTTCTTTATTTGCTCTTGCTGTTTTTGCCCGCCTTTTCTGCCGTACTCCCGCTCGCCGCCGGAGAATGTGCCGACGAAAACACTTGTCAACTCCCCGGCAGCTCCCCCGCCGGAAAATCCCAGGCAGTCCTCTCCCCTGTGGGCAAAAACTCTATATCGTTTATCAAACAAGCGCCCCGGCTTTCCACATTAAATGGCAAAAATATCGCCATCGTGGGCGGCAGTTTTATGGCTTCGGTGACTCATCCGGAGCTTAAACGCCTGATCCAGAGAGATTACCCCCAAGCCAAAGTCTATCTTTTAAGCGAAATCGGGTCCGCCGGTCCGTGGCCCGGCCCCGGAGTCATCCGCCGGCAGAAAGATGAATTCGTCCGCAGCCTCAAGCGTCTGAATATCCATGCCGTTATTTCCGGCAACGGCGGCTGCGGATTGTGTACGCCCAAAGAAATGGGCTCCTGTATCGCCGCAGAATTCAACAACATCCCCGCAGTGATGATCGCCGCACCCGGGTTTGCCGAACAAGCCAGTCGCTGTGCCATGATCGCCGGAGTGCCGGTTCCGCGCATTGCCGTATATCCCGGAGCGTTTGCCGCCCACACCCGCGAAGAACTGCTGAAAAACACCCGCAACAAGCTTTACAAAGAGATCATTGCCGCTTTGACCCGCCCGATAGCTCAAACCGAACTTGATGCAGCAAAGCAATCCCGCCGGCACCACACTGTTGCCTGTTCCGGCAATCTGGACGAAGTGAATTTGTATTTTTCGCAAAATGGCTGGACAGACGGCTTGCCCATTATTCCGCCCACAGCAGAACGGGTGAGCGAATTTCTCAAATACACCGACCTTGCCCCGGATCATGTGATCGCCGCTATTCCGCCGACTTACCGCGAAGCTACGGTCAAACTGGTGGCGGTCAACGGCGTGATGGCGGGGTGCCCGCCGGAATACATGCCCATATTGATCGCATTTACCAGAGCATTGACCGATGGGGATTTCCGCCGGACCCTTGCCAGCACCCATGCGTGGACACCTTACTGCTGGCTCAACGGCCCCCTCGCCCGCCAGTTGGCGCTGGATAGCGGTCAGGGCGCCATATCCAATCAGAACAACGCCAAAATCGGCAGATTTATCAATCTGGCAATGCTGAATTTAGGCGGGTACCACATCAAAGTCAACCGTATGGGTACTTTTGGCTACCTTATGCCATGGTGCATGGCAGAAGATGATGCTGCTGCCATAAAGCTGAACTGGCGCCCATACCACATGCTTCAGGGTTATAAACTCAACGACAATGTCCTGACTGCCGCTTCGGCGCGTTGCTGGGGCAACAACCTTTCGCCCGCCACCGCCGATCCGCAAAAGATCATGGAGCTTATGGCTTGGGATGCTGTGGAAAAACAGCAATTTGCGCTGGGCAGCGGCACGCCATTTGTCTTCCGGACATTTCTGATAACCGGACAGGTCGCCCGGGATCTGGCAAAGAAATTCAAAAGTAAATCCGATCTGGAAAAAGCCCTGATCGCCACTGCCCGCCGCCCTTCCGCCGAGCGTGCATACGCCAATTACTGGGCCAATCCGGGCAGTTCATTCAACCCCGACACCTATTCGCTCCGGCGCCACACCTATCGGATAAACCGCATGGAAAATGGCGAAAATACCGCCACGCCGCCATGGCTGGCATGGACTCGGCAAAGCTCTATGGAAACCGTTCCGGTGATGCTCCCGGGCAAAACCGCACTTATCCTGACCGGCGATGACAACCGCAATAAAACCATGTGCCTCCCCGGCGGCGGTTTTGCCTCCATAAAAATCGAACTGCCCGCAAATTGGGATAAACTTATGGAAAAAGCCGGATATCAGCCGTTGAAAAGCTATTTCCTGAAATCCGACTTACGCCCCGTGAGCCAACCCCGGCAGTTCAAAAACTGCCGGCAGCGCCGCAACAGCACCGGAGCAAACTCCGGCAGATCGCGTCAGCGCCGCTGAAACTGCATCAGCGATCTTTTTGCACGATATTGGTCAGAAAGTATTCTGCTATACGGCGATCCTCATCCAGTTCCGGATGAAAAGTCATTGCCAGCTGCCGGCCTTGCCGGACGGCGGTGATCCTGCCGTTATATTCGGCAAGGACTTCCACATCCGGCACGCAAAATTCGATTTGCGGCGCGCGGATGAAACTCATGGGCACATCTTTCATGCCGCCAAAAGTACCGCGGATGGCAAAACTGCTCAACTGTCTGCCGTAAGCGTTTCTCCGCACCGAAATACCCATGGTGCCCAGATGTACGGTCGGATCATCCAGCAGCTGCTGTGCCAGCAGGATCGATCCGGCGCAAGTAGCCAGCACCGGCAAGCCGTCACGGATGCGCTGTCGAAGTGCCGAAAGCATATCCAGTTCGCGCAACAATCTGCCTTGCACGGTACTTTCGCCCCCCGGCAGGATCAATGCGTCGAACTTTTGCAGCAAGTCCTGTTTTTGCCGCAGCTGGAGCGTAGCGCAGCCCAATTTGCGGAAAACAGCCTCGTGTTCGGCAAAATCGCCTTGCAAAGCCAAGAGAGCTATCTGCATCAGATACCCCGTTCTTCCATAATTACTTTTATTTCTTCGGGGTTGATCCCCACCATGGCTTCGCCCAGATCGCAGGAGAGTTCTGCCAGCATTTTGTAATCCTGATAGTTGGTCACCGCTTTGACGATCGCGGCGGCGCGTTTGGCCGGATCACCGGATTTGAAAATACCCGATCCCACAAAAACGCCTTCCGCGCCCAGCAGCATCATCAACGCCGCATCTGCCGGAGTCGCCACGCCGCCGGCAGCAAAGTTCACCACCGGCAGCTTGCCGTTTTTGTGAACATATTGCAGAAGTTCAAAAGGCACTTGCAGCTGTTTGGCAGCTTCATAAAGTTCATCTTCCGCCATATTAGCTACCCGGCGGATCTCCTGATTCATTTTGCGCATATGTCTGACCGCCTGCACCACATCGCCGGTACCGGGTTCGCCTTTGGTGCGGATCATGGCGGCACCTTCGCTGATGCGCCGCAACGCTTCGCCCAGATCGCGGGCGCCGCAGACAAAAGGCACTTTGAACGCACGTTTATCCACATGGTAAATATCATCGGCAGGACTCAAAACTTCGCTTTCATCGATATAGTCGATTTCGATAGCTTCCAGAATTCTGGCTTCGGCGATATGCCCGATCCGGCATTTTGCCATTACCGGAATGGATACAGCCTGCTGGATACCTTTGATCATTCCGGGGTCACTCATGCGGGAAACTCCACCTGCCGCCCGGATATCAGCGGGAATACGTTCCAGCGCCATTACGGCACATGCTCCGGCAGCTTCGGCGATTTTTGCCTGTTCCGGAGTAGTTACGTCCATGATCACCCCGCCTTTGAGCATACGGGCAAGATCACAATTCAATTTGTACTGCACATTATCCATTTTTTTTGCTCCTTTATGGGTTGAAAAATTTGAATTTAATATAATCCGGAGCTATATTCAATACAAATCATAAAATTGTATGGATTACAATAAAATGCCCATAAATACATTCAACAAATTTCAAATCAGCTGGATGCCCGACCGCAGTCAGCTCAAGCGCCCCTACTACCTGACCCTTGCCAATGCGCTGGAAGCCGACATCGTTTCCGGACGCCTTACCGCGGGGACCCAACTGCCGCCCCAGCGGGAACTTGCGGATTTTCTGGATCTGAATTTCACAACTGTTACCCAGGCATATAATCTCTGCCGCGAAAGAAACCTGATCTACGGCGTCATCGGCAAAGGCACATTTGTTGCGCCGCAGCCGGGGAAAAATCTGCTGCGCAGTGCCGTGCCAGACCGCAATATCATAGAGCTTGGTCTGGTCAAAGGCTTCGACAAGATCAAAACCCCCATCATCGAAGCCAGCGAAAGTGTGCTGAAAAAAGGCTATATCGAAGAACTTTACTCTTATAACGAAGTTGCCGGACACATGCACCAGCGGGCGGCAGGGGCGCACTTTATGCGGCAAATGGATGTTTGTACCGACAGCGAACATACTGCCATATTTTCCGGGGCGCAAAATATCATCAGTGCCGCCCTGCTTTCCCTCTTCCGGGTAGGCGACATAATTGCGGTGGATGAATTCACATATTCCAATTTGATCGGTCTGGCAAGATTATCGCATATAAGGCTGCTGCCGGTGGCAGGCGACGGCAACGGTATGCACCCGGATGCGCTGGAAAAAGCGTGCAGGCTGGAAAATCTGCGCGGAGTCTTTCTGATGCCCAACTGCGCCAACCCCACAACGCTGACCATACCGGAAAAGCGCAAAGATGAATTATCTGCAGTAATTGCCGGGCACAACCTCATTTTGATCGAAGATGACAATACCGGCATACCTCAAACCGGCGTTGCCGACTACCACTCCATGTTTTCCCGTCTGCCGGAGCAAACGATTTATATATGCAATTCGACCATGGCATTGTGCAACGGCTTGCGGGTGGCGTTTGCCGCTTTTCCGGAGTCGCTGAAAATCCCGCTTTTGAATGCTCTTTTTCATTTGAACATCAAAACATCCTCGCTGGATGCCGAGATAATGACCGAACTTATTTTAAGCGGCAAAGCAGCAAAACTTCTGGAGCAGAAAGCCGCTCTGGCAAAAGAGCGCAATCAGGTGTTTGACCGCATATTTCCGGAAGCGGCAACCCCCGGAACTCCGGCGGCATTTTTCCGGTGGCTGCCCATACCCAGGCTGCCGCTGGATGAAATGGCCATCGAGCGCCAACTGCGGCAACAGGGAGTGAATGTGCATTGCTCCTACCGTTTTACGGCAATGCGCAACCCCGACAGTTTCATGCGCATAGCCGTATCTTCGCCGGAAAACACCGATGATCTGACCAGAGGCTGCCAGATCATCCGGGAGTTTTTAAAAGCCCACTCTTACTGACGCTGGCGGCATATTCCGGCACTATCAAATCAGTTTGCTGCGGTACTGACCGCCTTGATCCGCGGGTAATATATCCCCGGGGCCTTGCTCAAACGCACCTGCACCCTGCCCTGATTGGGGGCAAGCGCAAACCGGGCGGCGCCACTGCGGTCAAACCGGGCGCAGAGAACCGGGCCGCCATCCAGACTTATGCAAAATTCGTCGGTTTCGGTTATATCGCCATAAACGGTCAACGTTCCGCCGCCGGCCGGACGATCCAGAGTCATATCCAGATAACCATTGGGGAAAACCGTATTGCCAGCATAGCGGAAAAACTCGCCGTTGGCACAACTGGCATGAGCCGCATGCATAAAGCGGCAGATCCGCCATTCGTCGGTGATCGCCCCGCAAAGGATGGTGTCGAATGCCGCGTACGAATACTTTTTGCGCATGGCAAATTCCATGGCGTATTCCTCCTGCAGCAAACCGAAAATCGCATAAAACGGCTTAAAGTAGATCGTTTCCACATCCGATGCGGCATGGAAAAGGTGTTTATCCAGCCCATTGACAAACCCGGCGGTTTTGATTTCCGCCCGGGCAAGGTCATAACCGGCAAGTTTGCACAATGCGGCTTTGCCGTCAGCTGCGGTGCGCTGCAAAGTGCTGCCGGCTTCATCGCCGGACTCCATATCATCAAAGTAAGCGGCAACTATTTTTACCAGCCAGAGAAATGCGGTGGCTGCTGACAGAGCATTCTGCCACAATCTTTTGCGCCAGCTATACTCCTGCTCCCAGCCCGGTTCCATGGGCAGACTTTCCAAAAGCTGCAAGCCGCTGCGGGCGATGGCGCAAGCTCTTTCCTTTTCCCGGATGATCGCCGCCCTGCCGGGAGTTTTGTTTTGCGACAAGATCGACCACACCCCTTTGCCATTGGCCAAATCGACGTTATTTTTGAAAACGGCAAAAATAAATCCGGCCTTCAGATATTTGGTCGTGTACTGGCTGGGAAATTGATGAAAAGTCACATTGCCGTCAATAAAGTTGGTCTTTTTGACCAGTTCGAACCCATCCAGCCCCAACTGATAAAACGCCTGCCGTGCCGACTCCGGAGCGTGTTTTTCCAACCACTGCCGCCGGATATCTTCTGCCGAAAGCTGCGGATCATCAATGGCGCGTTCGTAAGCATAAAGATTGATTTCGTAACAATCAAATATCCGGTTGCCGATGCGGTCGAGCCGCAGCACATAGCGGTCAACATTGGCGGCCTGACCGGTGCGGACATATTTTACGATATTTTCCACATTTTCTGCCGGCAGCATCCCCGCACCGAGAAATTCGCCCAGACAGTC
>JAFVQX010000002.1 GCA_017504585.1 Lentisphaeria bacterium | reverse complement strand
TGCTGTTGTCGGCAGCCAGCTTTTGAAATCTTGAAAATATTAAAAGTGCGTCATTGGTGGAAACACTGCGTGCCTGTTTCAAAGCCCGGGGATTGCCGAAAAGTGTGATCTTTTTGACTGCGGCAGCGGTGTTGGCAGTTGACTTCAGGGGGGTATAGGACTCCCGGATTGGCACTGCATCAGCCCCATTATCTTTATTGACAGTTGCTTTATCGTCATTTACAGCAGGTGCTTTACCGGAATTTGGCGCGGTTTTCTCCGGCGGGACCGGAGTTTTTTCCGTAAAGGAGATTTCTTGTTTGGTCCCCTCTCTCTCATTGTTTTTGCCGGACAATACAAAGATAAACAATCCCGCGATCGCCAGAATGATCGCGGCTGCGACCGCTATAAAAATAAACTTCCGGTTTTCCTGCGGCGGCGGTATTGTGATGGCCGTATCATCTTCCGGCTCCGGCAAAACGATTTTTTGTGTGCGGGGCAGGGTACTGTCGGTGATTATGCGTATGGTGTTATGGGAAAGTGTCTGATCGTCGTTGGGCATTACCCTGACCGGCGGTTTGCCGGTACAGGCATATTCGTACAGCGCTTCGTCGTCCACCATATCCGGCAACTCGTTGTCCTGACCGAGTTCAATGATTTCCGACCGGTGAAATCTGCGCAGATTATTCACCAGCGGCGAAAATTCCGGCACCATACGCAGAAAGCAGTCCGCCGAAGCATTGCCGCTGCCGAAATAAGTGCTGAATGTAAAGTAATTGCGCACATGGTCATTGAGCAATGCGCAGACTTCCATTACCAGCTCCAGCAGATCATTGGTCGAAGTCCCTGCCGGATAGATCAGATACAGCGGGCGGTCAGGCGAATTTTTGAACTGTTCGGCTGCCATCGCCGCAAAACCGGCGTGTCCGGCAAGCTCTGCCCATTTCCGTGCCGGGAGTCCCCCGCGCTGAAGACAGAGCGGCACTTTACGGAAAGGCAGCAAGGCTGGTTCCCCGGTATATCCTTCGTTGAAAACACCACCTTTGAGGAATAACCCCGCAACTCCGCCGGAGAGATTTTTCATCTCTTCTGCCGACTCAAAAAGTATGTGGTGCGCTATCTTGTTATTGCGCTGGCTGTAATCCAGCCCATTGGGCGCCACCCGCCCGGCAACGTGCAAATGCTGATTGCCGTAACGCATTTTTATATAGTAACAGCAAGCCGGATTAAGTGCCGGCGGCAACAAACCATCTATATAGTTAAAATTGTATCCGCTGAGATTTTCCAACGGCACGACCAGATTGGGCGGCATACCTTCGGTCATTGCCACCGTGCAAAATCCGGATCTGCCGGGGATCAATCCACGGGGTACGGATGTATAGATCAGTTCATACATAGTTTACTTCAGTTCCAGATGTCACTTCCTGATTTATCATTGCCGGTATCAAAAAGATCATTGCCGATACTGCTGCTGCCGGAAAACCTTGGCAGCTTGTATTTCATGCCGTTTATAGACAAAACCGCGTTGGAATAATTTGCCGGCAATCTTACCTGATGTTTATCTGCCGGGTGATCGAACACCATGAAATCTTCGATCTGCTGCACCTCAAGTTCGGCATCCGCTTCCGGCTGCGAAGCGCTTTCGATGATACCATTTTCGTTGAGCAGCCAGAGGAACGGTTCTGCTGCCCACAGCGGTTTGACCTGTTCGGGGATCACCCCCAGTTGTCCGGAGCCGGATTGGGTCGATAGACACCCGAAGCTGGAAAACGGCACAAAAACCACATTTTCAAAAAATCCTTCGGCGGTATTCACCAGCTCGGGCATGATCTTCAGCAGCATTTCCCGCAATTCAAAAGATACATCCATGATATTGTTGCGCCGCCAGAGTGCCGAAAGTTTGCCGGGCACGCGTTCCAGCATTTCGATTTTTTCCATATCCCGCGGGAAAATATCTTTCCAGGCGTCAAACTTGCCCACCGCCACCACCAGCGGAATACTGCACTTGGCATCGGTGTTCATATTGCGGTGGCGACGGATGCGGAAGACCATTTCTGCCAGCAGCCGGGTTTGATCGTACACATGTTCATCGCTTTTCAGCTGCGGTTCATCCGGATTGCAGTGTTTGCGCATCAAAGCATCGTTGAGCGGGTCAAAAATAAATATGATCCCGTCGGAACACGCCAGATGCCTTGTTCCCGGATTGGTCATATTGTCCGCGCCGGGTTCAAACTGCTCGCCGGCGTTGTCATAAAAGATTATATTGCAGTCTTCCCGGTTGTTTTCGCTGGTAAGATTTTTCAGCTCGTACACAAAGGGTTTGGGCAGATGCACCGGTATATTGTCCAGCTCCACAACGTTGACAAAATCATCGCCGGTCTGCTGGGTTTTGGGCAACACCGCCACTTCCTTGCGCTTGGCAGCCCGGAAGATGGTTTCTTCGTAGCTGTCCAGCACCCGGTTGAGTTCAGGATCCACATCCACCAGATTGCAGGCAAAGTTGTTGGAAAAAGTTCGCCGCATATTATTCAACAGCGTTGCCAGATAATAGGATTTTCCGCTGGATGGCGCCCCCACCAGCGAAAAATAAAAGTTCTTTTCGTCAATTACGCTCAACGGGATCTTGAGGCGGCAGCGGGGACAAGCCACATCGGTAGATACCAGCGACATTTCATCCAGCGCCTGACCCAGTGCGTTGAATTTGGTGGGGGCAAAACGTTTCATCGCCGTCGGCCCCAGCACCGGATCGCCCATCAGCGACGGGTGGGTGGCTATGTAGAGCAGCTGTTCGCTGTTGAAGCGCTGCCAGCAATGGGGGCAGATCACATTGCCGTCGCAATTAGCCCAGTCAAAGGTGCTGGCAGCATAGCTTTCTTCGCTTTTGATATTTTCTTCGGCCTTGGGTGTGCCGTCGGTTGCCGAAAAAATTTCATTGCAGCTTATACAGACAACATCACGCCCCAGCCATGAGCTGTCGCCTTTGTATTTCTGATTGCATTTGGGGCAGTAGAAGATCGTTTCGGTTCCGGTTGAAGCGGCATTGCCGGTCCGGGGAGTCCGGAGTTCATTGGCGGCACTCAATATTTCCTGCCGCTCGGCGATGGTCTGCCATGGCGTATCCTTGCCCAGAGATACCGGAGTGGCGAGGTCGATCCTGCCGTCAGAAAGCATCATTGCGATATTTTCCAACTCAAACGCTCCGCGGACAACACCGTCTGTAAAGATATAATATTTGCTCATAGATCTTACCTTAAACTTATTTTTGCGCAGATCGTTTGCTCATGTTGAGCAGTTCTGTATCAAATTCCTTTTCCAGTTCTGCGGCGCATGGCGCACCTTCCACCAGCAGCAGGGCGTCCAGAATGGCAGTACCCCACTCCTGCGGTTCAAACAACTTGGAAATTTGGTCAGCGCGGATATATGACCGCATACTTTGCTCAAAAAGATTGCGCAGATCTTTATAATTTCCCGGCGGAGTCTGGCTCCATATACCCCGTGCGCCCGGATAAAGTTTCAGAAAATTGTTTCTCCGGACATTGGGTTGATGGAATTTGCGGGCAAAGTTCAATACCAGCTCTTTTTCGCAAGAATCGTATTGAGCTTTGGCGGCAGCAACGGCAGATTTGCACATGAAAAAGTGTTTGACAAGCATATTCAGGCAATTATCGGCATAGACATCGTACATGGCAATGGCAAGCGCCCAGTCGCCGGCGGCAGCTGCTCTTTTGATATTGTCCAACAGCTTGTTTTTTTGCAGAAGATCATTCAGTGCGTCATCCTGTTCCTGGGAGCCGGAGGGGTGGTTGCGGAGCAGCTTCTGGCAGGCGCTGCCGAAAGATTTCAGATCGTTGACATATTGAGCAAGAGTGTTTACCCGGCCGGTATTGTCGTTGTTCAGGCGGGCAAGTTTCAGCGGCAGATTGCTGCGGTTCCGGGCAACGATCCCCTGCAGTGCATATTGCGTGATCATAAAATTGCTGCTGTCTTCATAAAAATCCAGCGCTATGACTTCGTCGGGGCGCAGTTTAACTGTGCGGGTGGCACCAAATATCCGGCAATCGAGTACTCCGGAGGGCAGGATGTTTTCCAGAATAAGGAAACGCAACGGCATCTGGGGATTTTTTTTCTTCAGATACAGAACTCTTTTTACATCATTATCATTAAAATCCCGTGCGGACAAGCCGATTGCAGAAAAAAACGTAACCCCCAGCAACAAAACAAAATAAAATGCTTTCATACCCCAAAATACCACTCGTGAAAAAATACAATTTTCAGTAATATAGCAATATAATACAGAATATTCAAATTTTATTCATTCGCAATGTGGTTTTTTTTTGATATTTGTAAGGGAAACTGCTGATTTTCTGTTGTTTGGGTGATTTTATGATGCCGCCGGTTTGTGAAATCAAAAAAAACGGGAAAAAAATCGGATAATCATGCAATTTTCTGGCAAAGATGCTGTCTGTGTGTTATATTGAGAGGCAAATTCAAAAGTCCTCAAAAGTCACTGGCGGCATGACCTTTTATCTGACTGTGGTTGTGCTCATTGCTTTTGTTTTTGGATTACTTTTGAATTTACCTAATTGAAACAATGTTTTAATCGGGAGTTGAAAGACGATGAAAAAAATCATTACTGCTTTATTGACTGCGGCATGTGCCGTTTCAACCGTTTGCGCTGCCGGCTGGCAGCAGGGCAAAAATATGACCGAAAAGGTTGCGTTGGCGGCGGTGCAGTTGAAAAACTCTCTGCAGGTTTTGCCAACTGGCGATAAAAATGGCAGAAGTGCTTTGGCCGGAACCATGAAAAAGGAGATCAGTACCCTGATCGCTCAACAGGCTGTCAATGGCAATTTTGAAGTTGTGCAGAATTATTCGAATGGGGTATTGGCCAGGGTAATGGCAAGCAATCGCTCAAGTGTGCTGAAAAAAGAGAGTCTGGTGTATGTTCAGGACTTTCTGCCTGTGTTCCAGGTTTTTTCGGAAACGATTTATCCGACTGGAACTTTGGCAAAACTGGAAAAATATGGCAATGTGCATATCTGGAGCAAAAGCTCAAAGCAAGCCGCTATGCTGGCGATGACATATATAGCAGACTATGCCGGAGATAAAAGTCTTTCAAGTGTTGATCTGCCTGTGGTGCAGACGAATGCCGCTACCGTTGCGGCAATAGATGAAAATACTGCCGCAGCAGATGTTTACCATGTTTTTGAGGATGATTATAACCGCAGCAATTACCGGGTGAACCGGCGCGATCGGAAATACCGGGTGAAAAATTCCTGCGGCAAAGTATTTTATATCGATCAGGAAGAATATGACCGCTTGAACCGGAAAGGGTTGATCGAAAATCCCATAAGGCATGGCAAACCTGGCAAACCCGGCAGACCCGGACGACCGGAAAAACCTGTCAAACCGCCTAAACCGCGTCCGGAGCTGAACGATACACCGCTGGTGCAGCGCAGCGAAGGTTCCCGGCAAAGTCCCGGTATATTGCCCGAGAGTTACAAGCCGGGCAATGTGAATATCAAAACCAAATTGCCCAGATGGTAAAAAAATTGAGATTTGAAAAAATACCGGCAGCAAATCTACAGGATCGGCTGCCGGTTTGCTGTTTACAGGCAATAAATTCCGGAAGTATCAAAAAAATATCAAGAAATTTGCAAAAAAAACGTTTCAGGATTTTGTTTTTGCAAATTGTTGATATACATTATACCGAATATTTGTATTTATAAGGAATAAAGAACAGGAAAAACGGAGTTTCTGCTGATATGTTTAATTCGCATTTATCAAAGTTCTTTCAAGCCGACATCGGTATCGACCTGGGTACCGCCAACTGTCTGGTTTTTGTGCGTGATCACGGTATCGTGCTCAATGAGCCGTCAGTGGTGGCGATCAACGATCATACCAAAGAAGTTCTGGAAGTCGGCAGCGCTGCCAAACGCATGATCGGCAGGACCCCGGCAAATATCCGCGCCGTGCGCCCCATGAAAGACGGGGTGATCGCTGACTTTGAAGTTACCGAAGAGATGCTCCGTTATTTTATCAACAAAGCCCGCCGCGCGGTGCCGTGGTGTCAGCGTTTGCTCAATCCGCGGGTGATGATCGCGGTGCCTTCCGGTATTACCGAAGTGGAAAACCGGGCGGTCAAAGACAGTGCCAAACGCGCCGGCGCCGGTATGGTCTACATTGTGGAAGAACCTATGGCAGCGGCCGTAGGCGTGGGGTTGCCGGTGGATGATCCTTGCGGGAATATGATCGTAGATATCGGCGGCGGTACTACGGAAGTGGCAATTATTTCGCTGGATGGTATCGTCAGCGCCCGCAGTGTCCGGGTGGGGGGCGACGAGTTTGATAATGCTATTGTCAACCACATGAAAAAAGTTTATAATCTGACTGTCGGCGATCGTACTGCTGAACGCATCAAGATCGAAGTCGGCAGCGCTTTCCAGGTGCGTGATGAGCTGGAAATGGATATCAAGGGCCGCGATCTCTTTTCGGGACTGCCCAAAACCGTGCGTATTTCTGCTCATGAGATCCGCAATGCTTTGCAGGAGCCGATTGCTTCGATCATCGAAACGGTGCTGGCAACTTTGGAAGTATGCCCGGCGGAACTTTCTGCGGACTTGATCGACCGCGGCATCATGCTTGCCGGCGGCGGCGCGCTTCTTGCCGGTATGGATCGGCTGCTGATGCAGGAAACCGGATTGCCGGTTTTTGTTGCCGATGACCCGTTGCTGGCGGTGGCAAAAGGTACCGGGGTGATGCTTCAGGAACTTGATGTGCTGGCACGGCACGAATAAACTGTTGAAGACTTTTTCAGCCGGTTCAGCGACCGGCTTTTTTTTGAGAATTTTTCAATGAAAGGATTTTTGTTATGAATAAGAATTGGAAAGCCGCCACGCTGGCAGTTCAAGCCGGTTACGAGCCGCAGGATGGCGAAGCCAGAATAACCCCCATTGTGCAAAGCACCACTTACCGTTACGATACGACCCAGAGCGTTGCCGATCTTTTTGACCTGAAACGTGCGGGATTTTTTTACAGCCGTTTGGCAAATCCCACCGTGGATGTTATGGAAAAGAAGATCGCCGCGCTGGAAGGCGGCGTGGCTGCCGTGGCGTTGAGCAGCGGTCAGACTGCCAATACTCTGGCGATCATGAATATTGCCAAATCCGGCGATCATGTGGTGGCATCGGCGGCGCTTTACGGCGGCACAGTCAACTTGTTTACTGTGACTTTGCCCAAAATGGGCGTAAAAGTAACTCTGGTGGATGCCGATGCTTCAGAAGCCGAAATCGCCGCGGCAGTGCGCCCCAACACCCGGGCGATCTTTGCTGAAACTATTGCCAATCCGGCTTTGACAGTGCTGGATTTTGAAAAATTTGCCAATGTGGCCAAGCGCTTTGATCTGCCGTTTATCGTGGATAACACTTTCCCCACGCCCATACTCTGCAATCCTTTTGAGTTCGGCGCCAATATCGTTACCCACTCCACCACAAAATATCTGGATGGTCACGCCACCAGCGTGGGCGGGGTGGTCGTGGAAGGCGGCAACTACAACTGGGCAAATGGCAAATACCCTGAATTGAGCGAACCCGACCCCAGTTATCACGGTTTGGTTTATACTGAAACTTTCCCGGAAGCACCCTATTCGGTAAAACTCCGGGTGCAGCTGGTGCGGGATCTGGGCTGTATTCAGGCGCCCATGAATGCGTGGCTGACCAATTTGGGTATGGAAACTTTGGCGCTTCGTATGGAACGCCACAGCGCCAATGCCCTTGAACTTGCCAAATTTTTGCAGAAACACCCCAAAGTTGACTGGGTGAGTTACCCTATGCTGCCCGGTGATTCCCAGTACAAACGCGCCCAAAAGTATCTGAAAGGCGGCTCCGGTGTTTTGAGTTTTGGAGTCAAAGGCGGCAAGGCTGCGGCGGCAAAATTGCTGGATACCTTGAAGCTGGCGGCACTGGTGGTGCATGTGGCCGATGTGCGTACTTCGGTACTGCATCCGGCCAGCATGACCCATCGCCAGTTGACCGACGAACAACTGCTGGCAGCCGGGGTAAAACCGGAGCTGGTGCGCGTGTCGGTAGGGATCGAAGATATTGAAGATATCAAAGCTGACTTCGACGAAGCATTGAACAATCTTTGAGCGGTCAGAAAAAGCGCTCCGGAGAGAGATCTTTCTTCAGAGCGCTTTTTTGTTTCGGCATAAAAAATGGTGTGTTGCAAAACTCCGGACAGTTTGGCAACACACTTCTGTTTTACAGCATACCAGATTATTTTTCCGGTGATGGCTTGCCGGAATTCTGCACCTTTTCCCGGGCTTTTTGAAACAATGTATACAACGGCGGAACAAATGCCACCCCCAGAATGGTTGCCGCAAGCATCCCCCAGAATGTGGTGGTGCCGATCACCCGGTGGCTTTCCGCCCCGGCACCGGAAGCAAACAAAAGCGGCAATACGCCAAAGATAAAGCTCCATGCAGTCATCAGCACCGCCCGGTAACGGTATTTGGCGCCATTAAGGGCGGCTTTGACTACCGATCTGCCGTTTATGCGTTCCTGCATGGAAAATTCCACCATCAGGATCGTACTCTTGGCGCACAAGCCGATCAACATGATCAACCCCAGCTGGGCGTAAATATCCAGCAGCATGCCCGTCAGCCACAGGGCGGTCACACCGCCCAGACCGGCAAATGCCACCGACAGGATCACCGGCAGCGGAATAGTCCACGATTCATATTGTGCTACCAGAAAGAGGTATCCGAAAATCACCGACAAGGTCATCAGCAATACGATTTTATCATCGTTGTTCTTTTCCTGATAACTCATATCCGTCCAGCCTACCGTGTAGTGGTTGGGGAACTCTTTTTTGACCAGATCTTCGATTTTATTCATGATCCGTTCGGTTGAAGCTCCCGGGACGGGGATCAAAGTTATAGCCGCAGACATATTCTGGTTAAAGCGCTCGATCTTGCGGGCACCCAGCATGATCTTGGGCGTGGCGATCACCGACAATGGCACCATATCGCCATTATTATTTTGTACCATGGTTTCTTCCAGCGCACTCAAGTTGGAGCGTTCGGAACCTTCCAGCTGGATCTTTACTTTGAATGAGTACCCTTTCAAGTTGAAGTCATTGACATATAAACTGGCAAAACTGCTTTGCATAAAGGTCATGATACGGTCGGTGGGTATACCCAGTGCTTCGGCTTTATCCCGATCCACATCCAAAAAGATTTGGGGCGTTCTGGCGTTGAAGCCGCTGAATGCAAATGCCGCTTCGGGCATGATTTCTTTATTGTTGAGCATGCCCAGCAGTTTGCCCATTTGCTGTTCAAACTGCCGGGGTGTTTCGCTCCCGGCGGTACGGAACGCAAAAGTTACCCCTCCAGTTACGCCCAGCCCCATGATCGCCGGGGGCTGGAACGCACGGACTTCGGCTTGTGCAATAGTGGCGCCCATTTCCATAATTTTGCCGCGGATGGCGGAAATGGAAAGATCCGGCGTGGTTCGTTTGCTCCAGTCATCCAAAGTAACGATGGCAAAGCCAAGATTTTCACTGGCACCGGACATGATGGAAAATCCGGCAACAGCGATCAATTCCCGGACGCCTTCGAGTTTTTGAACTTTTTCGCTGAATTCCTGCATGGCGTTGATGGTTCGCGGCAATGCTGCTCCCGGCGGCAGTTCCACTTCGCACATCAACACGCCCTTATCTTCGTCCGGCAGAAATCCTCCTTTCAGGTTGCTGCCGATAAAGTAGTTGGCGGCCAACACCCCCAGTATGATTACGGCAGTAAGCAGCAACCGGCGGATCATCACCCGGCTGAAAGCGAGAAATCCGGTTTTTGAAGCCTCAAGAGATATATCGAACCAGCGGAAGAGAAAAACCTTTTTCTTTTTTATCGCCCCCGCCGGACGCAGGAGCAAAGCACACAATGCCGGACTTAAAGTCAAAGCGTTGAATGCCGAAATACAAAGGGCTATACACATAGTTACAGCAAACTGCATGTAAATAGTCCCCACAATACCTCCGTAAAAGGCAATAGGGGCATAAATGGCAGCCGATACTAATGTGGCAGCGATCACCGGACCGGTTATCTGCTGCATACTTTTGCGGGTGGCGTCATAGGGGGTGAGTTTTTCTTCTTCAATGATACGCGTGGTGTTTTCCACCACCACAATGGCGTTGTCCACCAGCGAACCGATCACCAGAATAAGCCCGAACATGGTAAGTACATTGATGCTGTACCCAAAAAACGCCATAAAGAAGAATGTACCCAGGAGCGATACCGGGATCGCTAACGCCGGAACCAGCGTAGCCCGGATGTCCTGCAAAAAGATGAATGTGATCGCCACCACCAGAATCAGGGTCAGAATCAAGGTTACAGTGATTTCTTCAACATTGACCATAATGTAGTGTGTGGGGTCATAAGAGAGATGCGCTGTTACCCCTTTGGGGAAACGGGTACGCAGTTCATCAAGAGTTTTGTTGGCGTTTTTTACCAGATTCACCGCATTGGCTCCATCTTGCCGGTAAATGGCAAGAGCTATACAGCTTTGCCCATTGAAGAAGCCCTCGTCGGTGTAACGCTCGGCGCCCAGCTCCAATCTGGCAATGTCGCCCAATTTGATCTGTTCACCCCGGGCGCCGGTGGCAATGATAATGGAGGCGAATTCTTCCGGGGTGCGCAATCTTCCGGTAATATCCAGCTTGAGCTGCAAGTAGTCGTTGGATTTTTCCGCCCCCAAACTTCCGGCAGCGGCGGGGATATTCTGGCTGGCAAGTTTACCCATCACCACTTCCGGAGAAAGCTTCAGTGCCGCCATTTTTATCGGGTCGAGCCAGATGCGCATACTGTAATTGCGTTCGCCCAATATTTCCACATAACCCATACCCGGCAGACGGGCGAAGGTATCTTTTACATTCATGCGCACATAGTTTGCAAGGTCGAGCAAGTCCAGCTCTTCGCCGTTGGTGCGGAATACATACACCCCGATCATGTCGGTAGATTGCTTTTTGGTTGTTACCCCGATCTGTTTGACCGTTTCCGGCAGCTGGGCTTCGGCACGCTGAACAGCGTTCTGTACGTTGACTTGAGCGATGTCGGAGTCAATACCGGGTTTGAAAGTCAGAGTAAGCGTGTAGTTGCCGTTGTTGTCGCTTTCGCTTTTGAAGTACATAAGGTCTTCGATACCGTTGACCTGTTCTTCTATGACTCCGGCAACGGTTTCGGCAATGACTTGCGAAGTTGCTCCCGGGTACATGGCGGTAACTTTGACCGTGGGGGGAGCGATTTCCGGGTATTCGGCAATGGGGAGTTTGAATAAACAAATACACCCTACCAATGCTGTAACGATGCTTATGACAAAAGCAAATTTGGGCCTATCAATAAAAAATGCTGCAAACATTGCTTACTTCCCCTGTCTGAATACCTTTTGGGCATCTATGGGCGTGACCGGGGCATTGGGGCGAATTTTGTGGGTGCCGTCCACAACAATAAGCTCGCCGTTTTTTATGCCCTCAAGCACAATGGTTCTGCCGGCAACTGTTTCGCCGATCTTTACCTTGCGTTTGGTGGGAATGTTGCTTTTTTTATCCAATACCCAGATAAAGCATTGGTCATTTTCCATAACAACTGCCGAGGGCAGGACGCTGGGCTGGGCAACGTTGGTATTTTCGGCGGTCAGAAGAACCGTTACATAACTGCCCGGGAGCAAATCAAACTTTTTGTTGGGAAAAGTCGCATACATGGTTATAGTGTTGCTTTGCGTGTTGATCTTGTTATCCACCAGCGTTACCCGTGCTGTTTCGCTGGCAATGGTGTTGTCTGCCAGCATGGCTCGCACCCGGGCGATGGCGGGAACTTTTTCCGCACCGCCGAAATCCCGGCGCAAAGTTTTTTCACTGATGCTGAACTTTACATAAATGGGGGCGAGCTGCTGGATGTCGGTCATAGCTCCGCTCTGGGGCGTGATCAGGTTGCCCACGGTGGCAATACTTTTGCTGATCCTGCCGGAGATGGGGGCAGTTATCCGGGTATAAGAAAGGGTGTTTCTGGCATCAAGCAATGAGGCTTCCAGCCGTTTGATGTTGGCTTTTGCCACATTGATCTCCATTAACGCCTGTTCGTGAGCAGCGGTGGAAACCACATTGCTTTTAAGGAGTTTGTACTTTCGGGCATACTCTTTAGTTGCAAATTCCAGCGTTGCCTTTTGAGCTTCCAGCTGGGCTTCCAAGGCTTGAACTGCGGCTTGATAGGTGGTATCTTCCAACTCATAAAGCAGCTGCCCGGCTTTGACCAGACTGCCTTCGGTAAAGTTGACTTTCTTGAGTTCGCCGGTGATCCGGGGCATGATCCGGACGCTGTTGATGGCTTCGACGGCTCCTACATAGCGCCGGACAGCCCGGGCAGATGCAGGGGCGGCGGCTTCCACAACTACGGTTGCCAGGGGGCGGGAATAGCTTTCGGAAGCGCTTGATGTTTCAATGGTTTGGGTCAGTATAAGACCCGCGGCACTTAAAGCAAAAAATCTTTTCACAATATATCTCCTGATATGTTTTTTATTGGACTTATTTAATTAATATAGCATGGAAATATATGATTGTCAATAGCTTATAAATGTTCCTCTGCTGTCGGAAAAGTTGTAACTTATGGTGAAAAATCTATATTTACAACTTTAAAAAATTTTTTAATTTTTTTTATGCTGTCATAATGCAGACTGCCGGATGAGAGATTTTTTTTTGAGATAACTTGCACTTTGTTTTGGTCGAAAAATTGCAAAATAACGCTTTGGGGTTATAATATATGGAGATGTAATGATATATCACATTTGCAAGGTGTTTGACTTTATGATAAAATCGATCAATATGCTGCGGAAACTGCTCCGGCGTTCGGATAAAATAAGGCTTGTGGCAATAGCATTGCTGACGGCTGTTTCTGCCTTGTGGGAAGTTGCCGGCATCGGGCTGGTGATCCCCGTAGTGGCAACCGTGGTCAATCCGGATCTGTTGGAACAGAATATTTATTTGAAAATTTTTTACGATCTTTCTCCGGTAAAAGATCATCGGAATTTTATGGCATTTACTGCCGCACTGGTAGTGCTGAACTTTGCGGCCAAAAATCTTTTTTCGCTGCTGGTGGTCCATTTGCAATGCAAACTTATTTACAATAAACAGTTTGAATTGGGCGACCGGCTGTTCCGCAAATTTATGGATTCAGAATACTCATTTATGGTGGAGCACTCTCCGGCTGAACTCAATGCCCGTATCAATCGTGTGAGTTTGATTTGCGACGGTACTCTTATGCCCATGCTGAATATCTTAAGCGATACCCTGGCGATCGCAGCTCTTACTGCGGTGCTGTTATTTTTTATGCCGCTGGTGTTGACTGGGGCGCTGATTGCTTTGATGGTGCTGGCGCTGGCGTTTTATTTGCCTTTCTGCAAGGTCAATACAGTTTTAAGCGGCGAGTATATGCAGTATGATAATGCAGTTAATGCCGACCGGGTTGCAGCTTTTTATGGCATCAAAACCATTAAAAGTTCAAGCTGCGAAGAATTTTTAAGCAACAGATTTTCCCGGAATTACAGCAGGTTTACCAGAGTATCGGGCAAAATTTTTCTTCTGGGGCAATTTCCCCGGCTGGGATTGGAGTTTCTGACTGTTTTTCTTGCCATGGGGATATTCGGCAGTATGGTTTTAACGGGTGTGGCAAGCGGAACTATTGTTTTGAATTTTGCTTTGCTGACCGCTGCAATGATACGCATATTGCCCTCCTTGAGCCGTCTGCATTACAATCTGGTGCGGCTGCGGCAAGTGGATAAACTCTTTGAAGGGCTGGTCAATGATTTGTGTTCCGAACCGGAATCAAAGCAAAAAACAGTTGCCGCACAAACGGC
Organism: Lentisphaeria bacterium; assembly: GCA_017504585.1. Lineage (GTDB taxonomy): Bacteria > Verrucomicrobiota > Lentisphaeria > Victivallales > Victivallaceae > SIG78. Next base: position 15,983 of record JAFVQX010000002.1, on the reverse strand, counting down.
TTCGCTGGAAAATGCTCTGGAAATAAAGGATCTTGACTTTTCCTACCCGGACGGCAAAAATATCTTCCGCAAATTCAACTGCCGCATTCCGGCACATACTTCGGCAGCGATCATCGGCGCCACCGGCAGCGGCAAAACCACGCTGGCGGATCTGATAGTGGGGCTTTATCGCCCGCAAGGCGGCAGTATAACCTTTGACGGTACGGATCTTCAGCACGACCCGGCGGCGGTGCGGGCGATCACAGGATATGTGCCGCAATATGTATTTCTGCTGGATGGATCGATCAAAGAAAATATTGCATTTGGCGTGGAGCCAACACAAATAGATATGGCAAAATTGGAGCGGGTCATCGAATTATCAAATTTGAAAAGCTATGTGGACAGTCTGCCGGAGAAATACGATACATCTGTGGGCGAAAACGGCGTTAAACTTTCCGGTGGGCAGCGGCAGCGTATCGGTATAGCCCGGGCTTTGTACCGGGAGCCGCAACTGCTTATATTGGATGAAGCCACCAGCGCGCTGGACTGTGTTACCGAAAATGCGGTAGTGGAAGCTTTGGAAACGCTCCACGGCTCCATGACCATGCTGGTGATCGCCCACCGGCAAAGTACTATTGAGCATTGCGAGCAGATAATAAATATCGGCAGATAAAATTATCGGGTAAAAATCTTGCAAGGAAGCGTTTTTGCAAGTATATTATATATGTGATGAGTTTTGAAATTACCTTGTTTATAAAAGGTTTGCAGTTTTGGGTTTTACAGCTTTTTAGAGGTGGACAGATGAAAAGTTTCCGTCGTGAATTGGTCATGCACATAAATAAGCGCCGCGATTTTGTGAATATTACCCCCCAGGTGGAAAAAGCTCTTGCCGATTCCGGGGTCCGGGAAGGTCTGGTCTTGGTCAATGCCATGCACATAACCGCATCGGTTTTTATCAATGATGATGAAGGGGGGCTGCATCGTGATTTTGAGCGCTTTCTGGAACGCCTTGCCCCCGAAAAACCTTACAACCAATACGATCATAACGGCTACGAAGACAATGCCGATGCTCATTTGAAGCGTCAGATAATGGGCCGCGAAACCGTAGTTGCTGTAACCAACGGCAAGCTGGATTTCGGCCCCTGGGAGCAGATATTTTACGGCGAATTTGACGGTATGCGCGATAAACGGCTGCTGATAAAGATAATTGGCGAATAAGTTTTTTGCAGGAGTTGTTTTATGAGAGAGATTTTCCGCATGCACAATGTTGACTCCCCGGCAGTGCGGCGTCAGCGCAAGTGGGTACTCAATGCAGTAAACTTCTGGCACTCCCGCTGGGGCGAGCGCAGTTTTCTGGCGGCTTTGGCGATCCTGATCGGGATCTTTGCCGGGTTGGCAGAAGCGCTGCTGCATTGGATCGTGGAAAAGCTGGCTCATTTTGTCAACGATATACCCCAACTGGTGGAAAAACTCGGCGGGCATTGGCTGATCGGAATAATCCTTTTTGCCATCTTTCCTCTGGTCGGCATGGTGCTCTCTTATCTGGTACAGCGCGGCATTGGCGGAGCGCGTTACGCCAAGAGTTTAAGCCCGCTGATATTGGCGCTGCACCGTAAGCGGCCGACTATACCTTTGACAGAAACCTTTTCGCATTTGCTCTCCAGCGCGCTGGCGGTCGGCTGCGGCGGTTCAGCGGGGCTGGAAGCGCCCAGCGTGCTGACCGGTGCGGCGATCGGTGCCAATACCGGGAGTTTCTTTTTTGTAGCCAAAAAGCGTCGCGCGCTTCTGTTGGGCTGCGGGGCTTCAGCAGCTATTGCCGCTATCTTTGACAGCCCCATTGCCGGGGTGTTGTTTGCCGCCGAGGTGCTGCTGCCGGAGTTCAGCGTATCGGCGCTGGTGCCAATGATCATGTCGTCGGCGGTGGCTTCGGTGGTGGCGCAGCGATTGATGCCGGATATGGAGTTCTTTCTGGCGGCAACTGATCCGTGGCGGTTCGATGCGGTGCCCTGTTATGTACTTTGCGGGGCGGTTTGCGCCATGGTGGGGGTGTATGTAATCAAATGTGCGTACAAACTTTCGGGTGAACTGAAAAAGCGTCTGCGCAACCCGTGGATAAGGTTGTTTACTGCCGGAGGGATTCTTTGTCTGATACTTTGGGTGCTGCCGGTGCTGCGGGGGCAGGGCTACTGGTTCATTGAACGGCTTTTTGCCGGCGATCTGGCGGGCTTGCGGGAAAAATCCACATTTTTCAAGGCGCTGCCCGAAGGTGAATGGCTGGTGCTTATACTTCTGGCGGTGATCATATTGCTCAAAGTCGTGGCGGCAGTTTTGACCGTAGATGGCGGCGGCGACGGGGGGATCTTTGCTCCTTCGATGTTTATCGGGGCATTTACCGGATTTGCCTTTGCCCATGTGGTGAATATGACCGGTATGGTGGCTTTGCAGGAAAACAACTTTGTGGCGATCGGTATGTGCGGAGTTTTTACTGCTGTAATGCGGGCGCCGCTTACGGGGATATTTCTTATTGCCGAAATGACCCACAGCTATACATTGCTGGTGCCGCTGATGATCGTTTCCAGCGTGGCATACTTTTTTGCCCATTTGTTTGAACCCAACTCCATTTACCGTAAAGCTTTGGCGGAGAGCAACCTGCTTGCCAATGACCGCGATCAGACCATGCTCCGCCGATTGCAGGTAAAATTCAGTATCAACCGCCGTTACCGGTCGCTGCGCCCCGGAGATCAGCTTGCCAAGCTGATCGAGGAGGTGGAAGCTGCCCCCGGCAATCCGGTTTATCCGGTATTGGATGGCGAAGGGCATCTCCTGGGGGTGGTCTATCTGGAGCGGGTACTTACTGCTATGCTCAACAGCAAGGCTTTTGACTTTCTGCTGATATATGATATTATGGAAAATCCGTCGGAAATACTCAATCCCGATGATGACCTGGCCAAGGCTATGGCGGCATTTGATTTTTGCGGGGTGGAAATTTTGCCGGTTTGTTCGTCGGATGGTATTTTCCTTGGATTTCTGGAAAAAACACCGATTTTCAGCAAGTACCGGCGAATGGTCAAAGAAACGGAAAATTTTTAATCTGTTCAGGAAGGGACAGTTTTTATGGGGTCATTTATTCACTATTGCGAACATTGCGGAGCCAAACTGAATGTAGACGATGCCTGGAAAGGTCGTGTTCTGGAGTGTCCGGCATGTCATAAGAAAATATCTTTTGCCGCTGAAGATGAAAATAAACCACTGCCGCCGAATGTAATACCCGACGAAAATATGCCGCTGCCGCCGGGTGCAAATAAAGATGAAAATATGCCGTCGGCACCTTTTATTGCTCCCGCAAATGCCGGAAATAGCTCCGGTGCAGCAGATAATAACGGTGCGGCTTCGGAAAAACTTGCTCACAGCAACGGTTCACCCCGGCGGATACGCATGAAACCTTTGAGTACCGCAGTTTCGGAACCCTCCGAACCCAATGTGTCATTGACAACTCAAACCGCTGTTTCCGGCGATGTATCGCCGACTGAAGAGGATAAAACAGCTCCTGTTACTGCTTCTGCTGCCGGTCCTGCAACTACTATGGGCAGATTTAACTTGCGGACCAACACTATGGAATTTGATGCGCCGCAAACCCAGACTTTTGCCCCCCAAACTCCACCCCGGACAGCACCAGAAAGTGAGCCGCCGCAAAAGAATGGTAAAAGCCCCTATCCGTGGGGAAGACTGGGCACTGCGTCGGTAATATTGCTGGCACTGATAACTTTGTTGAGTGCCGGGTACTTCACTTGGGATATTGTTCAGGAATATAAGATGAATGTGGAACTTATCCCCGAAAAACACCAGCTTGCCAAGGTCAATAAAGAGCTTAATGAACGGGAAAAAAGCTTGAGTACCCATTTTAAAAACGCCGTACTGCTGCTGCAAGGCACCGGCAGGATCGCTGCCGATGGCAAACTTGATGGCTTGCAGTTGAGCGAAGAGATCTGCCGCCGCCCCGATCCCATGCCGTTGGGGGTACTTTCTGCCAAAGAGATGGCAGAAGTCAAGCGTATTCTATCGCAATACAAAAACAGCACCACCCGGATCAAGGAAGAGTTTGTCAAAAGCTTTGGCGCGATCGGCCGGCTGCAGTCCAGCAAAAATAATCTTGACAGCAACGCGATTTTAGCTGTTTCGCCCGTGGTTTTGCAAGCCGGCGAAATCAAACAAAATTTCTATGCGCAGGAGCAGTCCAAACTCGCTGAACTTAAAACGCTGTACCAGACTTTGACCGATATAGAGCGAACTCTGGGCGATGAACTCAAGACCAACCGCGCCAAACAGCAGGAATTGAAAAAAGCCCGGTCTGCCGCTGAATTTGTAAAAAAACAGCTGTTCCCCAAAGAAACTAATTTGACAATAGTCAATACAGTCAACAACAGCAACGGCAAAACTCCAACCAAAGATCCCAAAGCTGATTTGCTGGCAGCGATCAAGCTGATAACCAGTCTGTCAGTGGACTGGCAGCTGGATGCCGAAATCAAAACAATGGAGCAACTCTTGGCAAAAGTGCCGGAACTGCAAAAGATCTTTGCACAGAAAAAAGCATTGCTTTTGCGCGAAGCTTGCAAGGAAATCGTTAAAATTTGGCTGACAGCCCTGGCAATAGCCTTTGCTTTGATGGTGCTTGGTGATGTACTTAAAGCGCACTTGGACAGCGCTGAAATATTGCAGAGAATATTGGGTAAAATGCGATGAAGCAACTTGTATATACATGGCTGCTGCTGTTATGCGGCATACTGATTTTTACCGGATGCAGCGACATGTCAACTGCCGGTAAGCGTTTGGAGCAACAGCTCAAAGGTATTGCTGACAATTATATGAAAAATGAGTTTGTCAAACAGGTCAAACTCAACAGTCATTGCCAGAGTTGGCAGGTCGCGCCGGATCGGCTGCTGCTTTTTGGTTTTGACGGCAGCGAAGTCCGCAAATTCGATACCGCGCATAACGAACTGAACGCCATGGCGCTTGCCCGCTGCTATGTGGGGCAGGAGCTTTACATGCAATGCAATTCGGCAAGCTGGAGCAATCTGGTATCTGTGGAGCATGAGCGTTACAAGTATCGCTGTTTGATAACGTTCAACATTAGCGAAACCCGCCGTATGTGGCAGCATTTGCCGGGTGTATCCATAGTAAATGTGGCGCTGAAAACGGATAAAAACGAAGACCAGCTTAAAGAAGAATTGGAAAAAGATGCGCTGAAATATCTGCCCGGCGAAAAATTTGATTTCCACTACCTTTACACCCGCCCCGGGATCACGCAAAATCGGAAGTATACAGTAACGATTTTTGCCTGTTACGATCCCGCATTGCCCGGCTGGATACCTGAAGATCCGGAAATCGCCAGAGATATCAAACTGCAGATCAAAAAGCCGGACTGGCTGGATATGAGCATCGATAAATTCAAGAAGCCCACGGTTCTGACTCTTTACAAAGATTTTCTGTACTGGAAAAAGTCTGCTGAATTCCATAAGAATTATGACGATGGCCTTTTTTACCGTTACGGCAGATGGCTGAATGCCGAAGATGCGGAAGCCGCCGGCAAATTGATGGATTTGGTCGACAACTTCAAGCCGGACAGCGCTGATTTGGAAGCATTGACCGGGTTTTTGCATGAGTTGAGCGGTTATACTGAATTGTTGAGTATTTCTCAAGCCAAAAACAAAGCCGTGGAGTGCGCCAGAAATCTTATCCAGAAATGGCAGAACGCCAATGACTACAAAAAATTAAGCTATATGGCGCAGCTTCTGGATTACAACCCGGATTACAAACTTATAGAGTCCGGAATAAAATCTCTGCTGGAGCGGGCGCGGGCGACTGTCAAACGGCGGGTAAATCAGCAGTTGGGCGACTATATTGCAGCACTGAAAAATGCCGGAAATTTGCTGGAAGAGTTTGTGGCAAACAAAAATATGACTCCGGAGCAGATCAATATCATATTGGTACGGCAGGAAAATAATTTGAAAAAAATCTGCTTTAACAATGCCGATAAAATTTCTGAACTCTTTTTCCGGCTGCGCTTCAATACTTTGCTTAAATCCGGCAATATCGCCGAAGTCAACAAGCTTTATGAGCAGCCGGGGCGTACAGAGTTACTCAAAGCGCTGGAGCGGGAAGTTCTGACCAGATGTACCAATTGCCGGAGAGGCAGACAAAAGTGTATTTATTGTGCTGCCGCCCCCGGCAAGTGTACCAAATGCGAAGGCAAAAGCGAATACAGCGTTTGCCCCGTATGCCGCAACAATGGCTTGTGTGAGCATTGCCGCGGATCGCTGCAAATAAAGTGTTTGCAATGCAGCGGCAGAGGTTTTATCATATTGCTGAATAAAGCCGCCAAGCTGATTGAGGCCGATCACCGGGCGCTGCAAAAGATCATCAACGATACCGCTGTGGATCTGGAAAACAGCAGGATCATTTAATCCAATTTTGCTGTTTTCAATATTTTTGACAATCTTACCGAGCAGAAATCCGGCCCGCACATGGTGCAGTATTCTCCATCGTGCAAATCTTTACAGTTGCTTGCCTGCAAGGCATCCAGCCGATAGGCTCTTGCCCGCTGGGGATCCAGTGCCAGATCAAACTGTTTTTGCCAGTCGAAGGCTTCCCGGGCATCGCTTATGGCATCATCCTGCAAGCGGGCGTCGGGCTTGTGCAAGGCTATATCCGCGGCGTGAGCGGCTATACGGAACGCCATGATCCCCCGCTTTACATCTTCATCGTTGGGTAAGCCGATATGTTCTTTGGGCGTTACATAACAGAGCATTGCCGCACCGTGGAAGGCGCCCACCATGCCGCCCATGGCTCCCACCAAATGGTCATAGCCGGGGGCACAGTCAGTTACAACGGGACCTAATATGTAAAAAGGTGCATCGTTGCAAACAGTTTGTTCCCGCTGCATATTCATAGCGATCTCGTCCAGCGGAATGTGGCCGGGACCTTCCACCATTACCTGCACATTGGCTGCCTGACAGCGGCGGGTCAATTCGCCAAGAATATCCAGTTCGCCGAATTGAGCGGCATCGGAAGCATCCGCCAGACACCCCGGACGCAGACCGTCGCCCAGAGAAATGGTTACATCGTATTCCCGGCAGATTTTCAGAATTTCATCAAAAGCAGTATAAAAGGGGTTTTCGATGCTGCTTTCGATCATTTTTGCGGCGATCAACGCTCCGCCGCGGCTGACGATCCCCAGCTTGCGTTTCAACGCCGACGGCAGCAGTTTACGCAAAAGTCCGGCGTGGATGGTCATGTAGTCTACACCTTGAGCGGCCTGATCGGCAATAACTTTGATGATGTTTTCTGCGGTAATGCCCTCTCTGCCGTAGCGGGCCACTGCTTCATATACCGGTACCGTACCCACCGGAATAGAGGAGCGTTCTATTATAGCTTTGCGGATAAGCTCGATATTGCCGCCGGTGCTTAAATCCATAACTGTATCGGCTCCGTATTCCAGAACCGATCGAAGTTTTTTCAGCTCATCTTCCGGCGTACCCGTCAGGGCTGAATTACCGATATTGGCGTTGATCTTGGTGTAGAGTTCCCGGCCGATGCCCATAAAAGAGAGGTTTTTGTGCAGCTTGTTGGCCGGTATAACGATACGTCCGGCGGCAACACCATCCCGGATAAATTCCGCAGAGCGTTTTTCTTTGGCAGCCACGAATTCCATGGCGGGGGTGATGATTCCGTTTTTAGCGGCATCGACTTGAGTTTGACTGACTTTTTGCATATTCTTTTCTCCTGAATTTGAGAAATCCGAATATGCCGGGTATGAAAGTGTTGCGGCTGGTAAAATCTGGCCTTGCTCCCTACGTCGGCATGATCCGAATCAGGTTTAATGGGTCGGAGCTTCCAGCTCCCTCTCAGCCTGTAATACACAGACTCCCCAGGGGTTACGATATATATTATATACCATATTGATCGTTTTTGCAAATTTTTGCAAAAAAAATTATTTTTGAGCTTGAATATTTTTAAAAGTATGGTAATTTAAAAGACAATAGATATTTTTATATCCATATAAAAATACTTAACCATTGCAGAGGTGTTATTATGGCAGAAATGGCAAAAGCGGCGGTGCTGACTGCACCGGGAGTGTTTGAATTCCGTGAATATCCCATTCCGGAGATCAACGATGACGAAATGATCATCAAAGTTCAGGGCTGCGGTGTTTGCGGTACCGACGGTCATGAATACAAGCGTGACCCCTTCGGTCTGTGCCCGGTTGTTCTGGGCCACGAAGGTTCCGGCGAAATCATCAAGCTGGGCAAAAATATTACTGTTGACTCGGCTGGCAAGCCCCTCAAGGTGGGCGACAGCATCGTTACTTGCATTATTCCCTGCGGCGAATGCAGTGCCTGCAAAAACACTCCGGCCCGCACCAATCTGTGCGAAAACTGCGGTGTGTACGGTTTGTTCCCCGATGACGAAGTGCATCTGAATGGTTACTTTGCAACTCACATGAAAGTCCGCAAAGGCTCCACATTCTTTAATGTGTCGGATATGACTCTGGATCAGCGCTTGCTGGTGGAACCCTCCGCCGTGGCGGTGCATTGCGTGGAACGCGCCAAGACCACCGGTCTGCTCAACTTCAATACCAAAGTTCTGGTGCAGGGTGCCGGCCCCATCGGTTTGCTGGTAATGGCTGTGTTGCGTACACTGGGTATTGAAAACCTTATTGCAGTCGACGGCAACGACAACCGTCTGGAAATTGCCAAAACCATGGGCGCCAGCAAAGTCTACAACTTTACCAAGTACGAAAACTTTGATGCCATGCTGGAAGCAATCAAGGCGGATAACGCCGGTTTTGCTGCTGACTTTGTTTTCCAGTGTACCGGTGTGGCTCAAGCCGGTGCCAACGCCTGGAAACTGGTTCGCCGGGGCGGCGGTCTTTGCGAAGTCGGGTTCTTCATGGATGGCGGCAACTGCTCGATCAACCATCACTTTGACCTGTGCAACAAAGAAGTTACCGCAGTTGGCTCGTGGGTCTACACCCCCCAGGATTACCCCACGACTTTTGCGTTTCTCAAGCGTGCTGCCGGTATCGGTCTGCCGGTGGAAAAACTTGTGACTCATCACTTCCCGCTGGATCAGATCAAAGATGCGCTGGAAGCTAACGTGACCATGGCTGGGATCAAGATCGCAGTAGTCAACGAATAATAATTTCTGTTGATAAAAAACTAAAGGCGTGTTGCCAAACTTCAAAGAGTTTGCAATACGCCTTTTTTATTTTGCCGCAATTATTTTTGCCGGAAAAGGTGATCGGCAAAGTTGTAGTATTGCTGCCAGTCGTAGGGGGTTATGGAGTGTTTGCCGGTTTTGACATGGTAGCGGAGGGTTTTGCCCACCGGGGTATTCACGGGGGGCTGTTTTTCGGGCAGAGGGGTTTTCCCGTAAAGCTGCCAGATTTTTCCGGCGAGTCCGGCACTCATGAATTCCCCTTCCGGGTCAGCTCCATAGTCCAGATTTGAGCTTGCCACATACAGCCCCCGGGGGGCGATCATGGCAAGGAGCATGTGTTGATCGACCGGCAATTCGCCTTCATTGTTGGTGTATTTTACAATATCGGGCAGGAACCAGTACGCATGGGCAAAATACGCCAGAAGCATATCTTCGCCCCGGATGCGTTTGGAGAGCTTGGCTCCCAGATGCCCGGAGTTGTTGGAGATGCACCCGGCAAAAGCCGGTTCGTTGACCGCCGCCCAGATGGAGGTTTTGCCCAAACGGCTGTGCCCGACGGTGATGGCTTTGGCGGCATCCACCAGAGCTATCTGCTCCAGAGCTTTCCGCATTTGGATCATGCCCCAAGCCCATGCACTGATGGCACTTTGGGTGCGGCGGACACCTTTTTTGTATTCAATAAGGGGTATTTCGTAATCGGTACGCAAATCTTTTTTATCGTAAAAGAGGGTGTAAACACTTTTCCGCAAACCTTCCGGATTATCCGGATGCAGTTCGCCATAGCAGGCGGTGGCAACGGCATATCCGCGCTTGATGGTTTCTTCGTAATTCCACGCCCCCAGAGCTTTGCTGCGGGTTTTTGATGGATTGCCCGTAGCATACCAGCGGCCTTCTTTCCACGAAGTACTGCGGGTGGGGCGTACATCCGGCTCCGGCGTGTTGTACTGATTGCCGGAAAAATTCAAGCCTACAAAAACGGGAACCGGCTTTTTGGCATTTTTGGGCACATACAAAAGCATGTCAAAGTCAAATTTTCTGCCTTCATGAGTAAAAAGCAGGCGGTATTCCCGGCGGATGGCAGTGTTGTTGAGGGCATCGGGCTTTTCGCTCAAAAGTTTAAGCTCCATTTTTTCCGGGGCAGGGGGGAGTTTGCCGTAAAGCTCCTCTTCAAAAATCTTGAGCAGGGCAGCTTTTTCCTTTTCCCATTGGGCGACGCTTTTTGCCTTTATTTGCGGAATAGGAAAAGTACGCAAAAGTTTGTTGTGGTGATTGTTGCGGCGTCGGTAAATTTCTTCCAACATGGGGTTGTTGACCTGTTCCACGATCTGCATGATATCGTCCCGCTCCGGAGTGCGGGGCGAATTGTCCAGCTTATCGGCAGCTGATAAGCCGACGGAAACAGCCATTAAAAACAATATAAGTTTTTTCATAACTCAAAAATTTTTCAATCAAAAGATTTGTATAATGCCTTTTTATAAGCTCTGTACCCAATAAGGGACCCCTTTTTTCCAAACCTTTTCCCGGCATTTATCTATTTGCATTGCAAAATAGATAAATGCCATTCAAGTTTTAAAAAAGTTCCAATACAAAAGTTGATCATATAACTTTTTATTGACCTACCCGTATTGGGAATAGAGCCTTTTTATAATATATCACCTCTTTTTTTTTATTCAAAAAGCGGGATTTGTTTCATTTCATTTTTTGTCCACGATGTTGTGGTAACGCCGTGTTTGAGCAGATTGCTGCTGCTGCCTTTGAGTTTTTGGGTATCAGCTACAATAGCGTGACCATCGGCATAACCCAGACTGAAGTGGTAGTTATGGCGTACGCCTACATGGTATCCTTCATAAGATGCTCCGGTCCAGGCGGAGTTATACATGTACTGCGTGGCAACAGCCGTACTGCCCGCCAGATCGAAGACCGAAAAAGCCACGCTGGGGTCAGCGATATTTGCCATGCGGTAACTGACAAAATTGTTGCCGGTACCGTTGGCGTTTTTGCTGGTGTAATGTAAGCGCACATTCAAGTCATAGGTGGTGTACTTGAAATCCCCTTTGGCATCCGGGCATTGGATGGCATCGGGCGTTTCCAAAGCGTGCTGGGTGTTGCGGACCCGTACATCGTATGGCAGAATGGTTTTGAACCACCACTGGGTGTTGCTGCCGACGATCTGCCGCTCCGGAATGGCATAATCTTCATTATCGCCGCGGTACATGGCATCGGCAGTCATGATCTGCTTGATGTTGCCCAGACAGTTGTTCTGCTTGGCGGCACTGCGGGCAGAACTCAATGCCGGGAGCAGCATCGCCGCCAGAATAGCGATTATCGCGATAACTACAAGCAGTTCAATAAGGGTGAAGGCGAAGCCCGCCAGCTGGCGGGAACATCCAGCATGGATGTTCCTCTTGCAACAATGATTACTCTTTTTCATAACAGATACCTCCGGTTATATATTAAAATTTTGTTAAAAACTCTTTGGCTTGTTTGTATTGCCTGATAAAACATTTATCCATCAAAACAACTGCATCACGCTTTTTACCGGCATTCAGGAGTTTGCGGGCTTCTTCTTTGGCGGCAAAAAATTCTTCGAGCAGACTTTTTTCCAGCAGTTTGAATTCTGCAAGTTTGTTGTGGTCAAGATTCAGTTTATCTTTTAATGCAAAGGCACGCAATCCCCATTCGCCATTGGTCAGATCTGCGGGGATCTGTGTTGCCGCCATCGGTACTGGCAGGAAAATGGTGTGGCGGGGCGGCCCAATAGAAATAAACGCTGCACTCAAATATTCCGGATACTGCTTATCAGGAACCATCATGGTACTGGCAATAGTGTTTTTCATGCAGACCTGCCGCCAGTTGGCTTTTTCCAGTTCCACATTCCGGTAGCGGGCGAGATCCATCAGATCAAGGGGGGAGAGCTTGCCCTTTTCAATGGAGCGTTCCCGCAAAAATTCGCTTGCCAGATAGCGGCGGCTTGCTCCATTCATAAAGTGTGCCCGCTGCTGCCTGCCCAAGCTCCGTAAGCCGGGCAGCAGATAGTTGTTGGCACGGACTTCAAAGCCGAAAGTTATTTCGGCACACGCCGCATGACTGGTGGTGGTTTCCACGACAAAACCTTTGCTGCAGTCGGCGATAAAATAGATGTCGCCATCCCGCATAAAGCCATGATCATACATTTTTTTCAAGGTTGCCAGAGCTTCGTCGGCAGTGGCACAATGTTCTGCCAGATAACGCAAAAGGTATGCGCTGCCTACTGAAACTTTCCGGGTTTGCTGATCCCAGCACAAGCCGTCGTTCTGGGTGATCATCACGCCTTTTTCATTCATCACAGCTCCGGCTCCGCTGCTCCAGAGATCGCCCACGGTCAGAACCTTGTATCTCCCCGGCATGGCACGGAAAAGTCTGGCAGAAATCAGATTCTGCCCGGTGTAATCCCGGTTTTTCTGCAGTATGGCACTGCCGGTGACCGACAGCTCCGGATGGATAAACCAGCTGGTGCAGCCGGTTTTGCTGTAAAAGCGGTTGTTGTGCCAGGTAAAATCACCTTTCTGCCATTTGAGTTCCTGTTCAATGGCGGCATCTTCGGTGCGGTTGGCTGTAAAGTGTTCTTCCAAAGTACGGTGGAAATCCTCTGCCAGACGGGGCCGTTCCGCTGCCGGATCGAGTTTATCCAACCGGGTGCGGTAAAAACTCTCTTTAGCTGCAACACTGTTTTTTATACTGTCAAGGAACCATTGACCCGGTGCGGTATACTCTGTCGGGTACAGCCCGGATGCCGAAGCAACTGCAACGGTGCTTAAAAATGTCAGTATACACTTTTTCATAAATTTTATGTTTCTCTTATAATGAGTTTATTTTTTACATGCATGGCATCCGGTTTTTCTCCGGTCATGATATATTCGATTATTGCTTGAGCGGCAGCTTCGCCGATTTCTTCGTAAGCGGTTCCTGCGGTGGTGAGTGCCGGAGTCCAGTTTGCCGCTTCTCTCAAGCCGGTGCCGCCTACTACAAGGAAATCCTTTTTGGGTATCAATCCGGCTTTTATACCGGTATGTACGGCTGCCTGTGCCTGAAAATCTCCGGGGCATAAAATCCCCCACGGCTTGGGTAAACCCATTTCCATAAACTTTTTCATCATATCTGTACCGGTTTCGGCTGAAGTATCTCGGGTATAGTCAAAGTTTACTATATTTTCTGCAGCAAGACCGTTATCCTGCAAGGTGTCCACAAGGTATTTATTTACAAACGATAAATTGCTGTTACGGTAATTTTTTTCAAAACTCATCAGCAGTATACTCCTGACTCCGTGTGCCAAAAAATAAGTTGCACATTTCATCATGGATTGAGTGCGGTCAAGATTGATGGTGCCGGGGGTGTCGTAGCCGCCGGCCATTACCGAAATTATGGGAAGTTTGGTGCTTTCTGCACAAATCCTTGTGACTGCGGAAGAAAAGGAGATTATACCATGAACATTGCCGCAAAAATCCATTCCCCGGTCAAAATTCAGCAAAACTGCATTGTGTCCCCGCTTGAGCAACGCTTCGGCAACCGCCCGGTAGAGCGTCCAGCCCCATGGAGCTTTTTCGTAGTTGAAATCATCCAGCATGTGACCGGGAAATTCTATATGAGGTATGCCAATAGTGTAGTGTTTTTCCGGCAGTTTTTTAGCTGTCAGCGGAGTTTTGCGATCGCGGCGGATAATGTATTTTTCTTCTGCCAGCCGGGCGATGACCTGCTTGATGGTTTCTCTGCCTGCATTGAATTGTTTTGCCATTTCTGCGTTGCTGGGCAAAGGCATGGAGGGAGCTATTTCGCCCTTGATGATTTGGCGAAGCAGCTGCGAATAAATCTTTTGTTTAAGACTCTCTTTCTGCCAGATACTCATAGAAATAACCACTCCCTATTATAAGCCGACAGTATAAGATAACTGTATATCGTGTTATTTGCAATGATTTAAGATTTTTAATGGCAGAACAAAAACAGCCGTATATATATTTAACTTGCTTGTTTGCAATGTGTTATCTATCTTGCTCGCAGCCATTTCAGCTCCAGTGCCCCTATGATATAGGATTCCGGCAAGAATCCATGCCGGAGTTGTTGAATAAGAAATGCTGCCGGATGCTGTTCCCAAAAATGCTTGAGTGATTTTAGTTGCGGAAATAATCGCTTTGATTTTTGTAAAATCTCTTTTGGTGTGCTATATTTATCTGATTTTATTTATTTTTTCAGAATGATCAAACGGGAGATTTTTTTATGGAACAAAAACGTGAACATTGGGGCAGTACCTGGGGGTTTATCATGGCAGCGGCAGGTTCTGCCATTGGTTTGGGCAACATTTGGCGATTCCCCTTTATAACCGGTATGAATGGCGGTGGCGCCTTTGTGGTGATTTATATTGTCTGTATGCTGCTTATCGGTTTGCCGGTGATGCTGGCAGAATTTGCTATGGGGCGGGCTTCCCAAAGTGATCCTATCGGGGCGTTTCAGCATTTCAGGAAAGGCTCTGATACTATAAGCAAATGTTTTGCCGGAGTTGGCATACTGCTGGCGGCGTTGATAGCGGTTTTCAATCAAAACTACGGTCTGGCAGCAGTTGTGGCGCTGATAGCGCTGGCAGTTTACCGCTGGGGATTTGTGGTCGTCGGTTTTTTCTGCTCGCTGGTGGCGGTGCTTATTCTTTCCTATTACGCAGTGATCGGCGGTTGGACTTTGATTTATACTTACAACGCTTTTGCCGGTAAACTCAACTTTGCTGATCCGGCGGCTGCGGGTGCAACGTTTGGCAAGATGGCAACCAACGGCTGGCTTTGTACGCTGGGGATGGTGCTTTATATGGGAACCTGTGCCGCTGTCTGTTACGCGGGGGTGAAAAAAGGTGTGGAACTGGCAAGTAAATTGCTTATGCCCTTGCTGTTTGTGCTGGTGATCGTGCTGGTGATCCGCTCGGTGACTCTGCCGGGAGCGGGGAAGGGGATCGAATTTTTCCTGAAACCTGATTTCAGCAAGATCAGCGAAAAGAGTATCCTTGACGCTTTGGGGCATGCGTTTTATTCGTTGAGTCTGGGGATGGGGATCTTGATTACCTACGGCAGTTATCTGCCGCGTAACCGCAATATCCTTACTTCGACAATCAGCATTGCATTTTTTGATACACTTCTGGCCATGCTGGCGGGGTTGGCGATCTTTCCGGCAGTATTTGCTATGGGGGGATCTCCGGGGCAGGGCCCCAGCTTGATTTTTCAGGTGCTGCCCATAACCTTTAATGCCATTCCCGGCAGTCTGGGGTGGTTGTGGAACGGGTTTTTCTTTATTCTGCTGGCGATCGCGGCATTGACCAGCGGCATAAGCTTGCTGGAATGCGGGGTGGCAACAGTGATGCAGCATTTGAAACTTTCGCGTCAGAAAGCGGTGGTTATTCTGACGGCGATCATCGCATGTTTTGCTTTGTTGAGCTGCTGGAGTGTGGGGGATTGGTCAAACCTGCCGCAGCTTGAAACGGTGCTTAAAGGTATTTTCGGATCGATAAAAGGTAACTTTCTTGATGAGTTGGACTACATTTGCTCCTGCTGGGTACTGCCGCTGGATGGTCTGATGATCGCGATTTTTGTCGGTTGGATCTGGGGGGTGGGTAAATGCTCCCGCGAGCTTTACCGGAGTGGTTCGATGCCCAAGAGCTTGGAATGCAGCTCCAAGCTCAACAAGCGTTTGAATATGCAAATTTCGGTCAAAGCGTGGTCGATATTTGTCCGGTTTGTAGCGCCGATTCTGACCTTGCTGACGTTCCTTTACGC
>JAFVQX010000036.1 GCA_017504585.1 Lentisphaeria bacterium | reverse complement strand
TTTTTTCATTTCTACCATTAGCACTGTATGCAATAACAAACCTATCAGGGCGGCGGGATACTGGATTTGTATACACCGGCTTTACTGTATATTCTACAACCGCACCGTTTTTCAAATGCCGCCCCATCTCATTTTCGATTTTTTTGATAACACTCCGGTTGATATTTCTTGACTGCGGCAGAATATTCAACAAATGCCCGGGTCCGCCGTACTTGGCTGGGATCAAATGCCCGCCTTCATCCCCCACGCGGCCCCAACTGGCAGCCCGCGCTTGATTTCTTGCATTGCGTATACCGGAAACATATTGCAGCAAACCAAATGCTTTTATGACTCTGCCCTGTTTATCGGTATCAAATGTAAAATCATTGATAATATAACGTGATTTTCCGGCAAAGCCAGCCAAAGTTGCAGATTTTTTGCCATCATAAATGATTTTTTTTGATTTTAAATAGCAGCATATACAGCTAATATTGTCAACATAAAACATTGAAACGAGGGCAAATGCTGTCTGAAGAGAGTTTAAAATACTGGATCGGGATTGGCAATTTTCTTTTAAGGCGAGTATATTACCGCTGCAATACTTTATATCTTTTTTATCAGGGAAAAAACTAATGAAAACATTCGCAAAAATATTTTCAGCAGCGTTGATCGCAGCTTTTCTCTGTGGTTGTTTCGGACCGGTTCTGCAAGTGGGGGACCGGATCGTGCCGATCACAAATTATCAGGGAGTTCCGGTTGTCAGCGCCCGCAATTCGATTTACAAAGAGATCCATTACAGTACATTCGGCTTTGATTGGGATGAAAATGACGGATTTCTTATTCCCGTGCGTCAAAATAGTTTGAACAGGGCTTTCTGGGCATCAAAACTCACTCAAAAAGAAAAACTTTATTCCGTAGTTTGTACTGCTGCCAGACAACGCCACTATATGCAAAAACCGGATATAAAAATCCTGCAGCAATATCTTGAAGCAGCTTGTCGTCAGGTTCCCGGTTCCAAGATCCAACGCACCGCGCTGAAAATGGAACAATGCTCTTTCAAGGGGTTGCCGGCAGTTTATGTTTATTTGGAAAACTTTGAACAGGGGCGGGAACTCTATTTGCGTGAAGAATCCTATTACTTCTTTGACCCCATTCAGCCGGATACTTTGATCTATGAGGTAAGCTGGAGCGAAAGAGGCAAAAAATCAGATTGGAAATCCCCCGAAGCAGAAACTCAAGGCAAACGGTTTTTTGAGTGCTTCAAGCTGCTCTCCGTACAATGACCGACTATGTTGCAAAATCTCCACGCAGGAGAAAACAAAGTTATTTGCAAATACCGATAACAAGAGATCGAAAAAAGCTCTGCTGATGAGCAACGGAACAAGCGTTTGAACATGACTTGGCTAAAAAAGTTTCCCCCGAAAATGCCCCGGCACTGATCGCAGCGGGGATTTTCAGGGGAGGGGAAACTTTTGAATTTACCGATCAAAGAAGCGTTTACGCTCGATAGTAATGCTCCATGACCTTTTCAAACGCATCTGCCACCATCGACAACTCATTCTGCGGCAGCATCAGCCATTGAAGACTGCATATCATCAGATCATTAAAAACGATCTTTTCGGCAATTTCGCAACTGGCGATGCGGTATTTATCTTCGGGCACAGTCCAGAGCGGCTGCCGGTACATGGGCTGTCCCCAGCCTAAATCCACTCCGGTCACCCCTTCTGCATGCAAAGCATCCAAAACACTCTGCCGGGTGATCCCGGGCTGCAGATGTTCTGAATCGACCATGATGGCAAACATATAATAACTTTGCAAGGTGGCGTGTTTTCCGGCGGCCTGCACCCGGATTCCGGGAATGGCGTTGAGTCTTTTCCGCAAATATTCCGCATTTTTCTGCCGCAGTAAAGTATCTTCTTTAAGATGGGCAAGCTGGCTGGAAAGGATCGCTGCCTGAAAATCGGTGACCCGGTAATTGTGACAGATCAACCCCACGGGCGGCGGTGTGCCTTTCTGTCCTTGTTTGGCACCGAATTGATAACCTATGTGCGACAATCTCCCGAGTTTTTCTGCTAAAACTTCATCGTTGGTAAGGCACGCCCCGCCTTCCCCGGATGCCATGATCTTGCTCTGCTGAAAACTGAAACTGCCTATATCGCCCAATGTTCCGGTGTGTTGCCCGCGCCATTCGCCGCCGTGGGAGTGGGCGCAATCTTCGATCACCCGCAAATCATGTTTGCGGGCAATATCCATAATACGATCCATATCTGCCATGGAGCCGAAAAGGTGTACCGGGATCACAGCTTTGGTACGGGGAGTGATCGCCTGTTCAAATTTATCAGGATCCATACAAAGTGTATCCGGCTCAATATCCACCACTACCGGAGTAGCACCAGTATAAACGACCGCTTCGCCGGTGGCAAGCCAGGTGTGAGCCGGCACAATAACTTCATCGCCGGGACCAATATCAAACGCCCGCAAAGCAAGTTCCAAAGTTACGGTTCCGTTAGCCATCATTGCACAGTATTTTGCACCAGTATAATCTGCAAAGGCTTTGTTGAACTCCACTTCTTCTTTGCCGTAAAATGACCAGCGGTGACTCAAATAAATATCTTTGAGTTTTTCGGCAGTTTCCGGATATACCGGCGGCCATGGGGGGACATGAGCCGGGGTGGTAAAGATCTTTGAGCCGCCTGTAATTGCCAACTGTTCCATAACAAAAATTCTCCTGCTGTTTGTGGTTGGGATAAAAAACGGGTTTGTTTAAAAAGATACTTGAAAAAAAATTATTTTCAAGTATGTTATATTTCAAAACAATTGCTAAAACTTATCATTTTGTTGTTAAAAAATGCCTGAAGAATTTATTGCCGGCTTATTGTTCAATCGCAAGCCGCGGAAAATCGTAACATCTTTTTTTCATGAAGTTGCAGCCGTTCAGCCGGATGCCCGGGAAATGCGCTGGCAGGATCAGCATTTGGATCAGCACGGTTTCCGGGAGATATTAGTGGTCATGACCGGCAGTACGACCCAACGGCTCAATGATATTTTTTATCATATAACAGAAAACAGCCTGCTGTTTATCGATCATAATGAAAAACATACTTCCGGCTATGATAATGAAAGCAACGGGTGGCATTGCTGGCTGATACTTATGCCGGAAGGAGTGCGGTGGAGTGTATTTTATCGCAGCAATGAGGGGTATTCTTTCCTGAAACGCGGCTATATCATGCGTTCGGAACTGTATAATGCTCTGGAAAAATGCTGGGATAAGTGCAGCGGAGAACTTTCTGAAATAAAAAAAGCGGCACTTCTGGCTGAACTCAATGGGATCGTTTCGCTGCTGCTGTCAACGATCGGCAATCAGTTGACAGCTTCTCCCGGCAAGCAACTGCTGAAAACTGACGAAAATTCCCGGATCGCGATCAAGCAAGTTGCGGCATATCTGCATAACGATTGCGGATGCCGCATTGCCGAAATGGCACACATGGCAGGGTATTCACAAGTACATTTTGTCCGGCTTTTCCGCCGTTTTATGGGCATGAAGCCGAAAGAGTATATCGATATTATCCGCCGTGAAAAATACAAAGAACTCCATGGGCAGATGCCTTTAAAACAACTGGCAGAAGTTTTGGGGTTCAGTTCCAGTTCCACCCTGGTGCACTGGGCTGCAAAAAACTGCAAAGATGCAAAAAAATAACACGCCGACACGGGTTTTTTATCCCAATGACTCCACACTCAAATCCACAGTTTTTCGGCGATATACCGTTTCCCGCAGGCGTTTGCAACTAACGAAAAGTCATTTCCGCAATATTGCAACATAACCTGTTTTGCAATCAGCTCTTTTCCGGCGGGGGGGGGGGCGAACTGTAAAAACTGTCTTTTTGGTATTTTTTTAGTACCAAACCTTGACAAATATGATTTTATTTGGTATATTATCGGTACCAAAACTTAAAAATCAGGTTTTTTTATGACAGGTTCTTTAGATTATAAACATTCGGCTTTTGCTTTGAAAATGCTTGAAAGTATCCGCTGCGGCAAGTACACCGCCGGTATGCGTATATTGTCGGAGCGG
>JAFVQX010000035.1 GCA_017504585.1 Lentisphaeria bacterium | reverse complement strand
CGGCTCTCTTACCACTATTGATGGAGCCGGCACCCATGATCTGGCTTTGCCGGAAGGCGAAAAATCCGTTGTCATACATTTGCCCCATCTGGTGGAAATACCCGAACTGGTTGTGGAAGTCGATGATAACGCCACTGTTGCAACCATCGAAAACACGCTCCCCAAACTGGTGCTCTGCGGCGACTCCATCATGCAGGGCATGACTTGTTCTTCGCCGAGCAAAGCTCTGGGGGCGATCGCCGCCAAAAAGCTGAATATGACTTTGCACAATCTCTCCGTAGGCGGAGCTGTTATGCAGCCCATCCCGGTTGCCGAAGCGGTAAAACTCAATGGAGAGATCACCGTGGTCGGATTCGGGATCAACGATGCCAATAAAATCACCGATACGGCAGTTTTCCGCGAGCGCACACGTCAGGTTTTGACAATTTTGAGCCAGGCATCCGGCAAAGCGTTTATCGTTACGCCCATACCGGCTTTGGTGGATGCCGAAAAACGCCGGGAAATTTACAGCAGTATCATCCGCGAAGAGCATCAGGCTTTCCCGAAAGTAAAGTTGATCGAAGGCGCGACCTTGCTGGAAGCTTGCGAAGAATACTTTGTCGATGGCTTGCACCCCAACGATCAGGGCATGATGATCTACGGCAGCAATCTGACTTCTGCCATCCAAGCAGAACTTTGAGCCGCAGAAAAATCACTTATCCACATGTGATCTGGAAAGCAGCAACGCTTCCCGGTAGTCGATAACATTATCCGGTTCGCCATAACTTGCGGGCCGGGTAAAGCGTTTTTTGGGGTCGATTTCGCAATATATCACGCCGGGTACTCCTCCGGCGTCGGCGATCACAGTTCCATCGGGAGCAACTGCCATACTTTTGCCGCCCACATTGGCTGTATACATTGCCGGAGCCGCCCGCAACACGGTGCAGCCCAGATCGAATGCCCGGGTACGGGTGACAAAATCCAATATCTCCGGCCGTTCCTGCCGCTGATGGCTGGCAATGATCATTACATCTATGCGCGCCTTGGCGTATTCTATAAAAAGTTCCGGAAAATAGTAGTCAAAACAAATTGCCGCGCCGAAGCGCACCCCTTTGTATTCAAAGACTTTTGCGCCCTCCCCGGCAACGATACCTTTGGCGATCTCCGGCTCCACCAGATGTACTTTGGTGTAAGGAATGAATTTTTCGCCATCCGGGGGATAAACCGCCAGCTGATTGCGCAAAATACCATTTTCATCAAGGGTCATCAAACCCGATACGATGGTGGAGTTGAGCCGTTTGGCATTTTCTTCCATAGCCTGTTCAAAGAGTTTGCCCTGATTATTGATAAGTTCCAGCATATTGGCTTTGTCAGTATAACCGGTACAGTTGGCATTTTCGGGAAAAATTATCAAATCAACAGATTTATCTTCCCAATTATTCAACAAATCGATCTGCCACTGCAAAGTTTTCAAAGCTTCGCCGGGCTGCGGATAAGGTACTTGAACTATTGCAACTTTCATAAAATAAACTCCTTGATAAAATCAAGGTAAAATATAGCATACCCGGCAAAAAATTCAAACCGTTTATCAGGTAAAATCTTCAAATATACTCGGTATTTACCACTTCGGCGGGAACTTCGATTTTTATGGATGATGCCGGCTCGCCATTTTTTACTATCTCCAGCAGGGATTTCACAGCCTCTACACCTATATGCCACGGGTGCTGGTTCACGCTGGGGATCTTGTGCAGATCGGCTATGCCGTGAACATTCCCGAAGCCGCTGATACCAATACGGTTGCGCCATGAAAAATTTTCGTTTGCCCACACTTGCATAATGTTGTAAACAATATCGTCGCTGTCGGTAACTATAAAGTCTACTGCCGGGTATTGCTTCAAGATTTTCTGCAAAGCAAGTTTCACTTCGTGTTTGGTGCCGTTGTGCATAACGAATTTGCGTTGTTCCACATTTCTGATATTATACTTCTGCATGGCATCGGCAAAACCCTGCATACGGTATTTGCGGTTGAGGCTGCTTTCGATGCCTAATATAACCACCTCTTTTTTGCCGGAAGCCAGCACTTTGGACATCATTTCCTGCGCCGCACCGTAGTTGTCGCACATGACCGAGTGGCTCGATCTGCCGGGCAAATCTTCCACGCCGCTGTCCAGATAGATCACCGGTTTTGCTAAATCAGCGGGCAGCGCTTCCAGCTGGTAGGCTACGCCCAGCACTCCCAGACAGTCAGATGCACGCAAATTTTTTATCAGACTGCTCAAACATCCCTGTTCCGGGCGGAAGACCGACAGCATATACCCTTGAGCAAATGCCTCCTGTGCCGCCCCGGCGATCATGCCCATATTGTAGGGGTGTTTGAAATCTTCGATAGCAGCGATCCACCCTTTGGGGAAACGGAACGCATTTTTAACGAAAGTACCGCTGCCCCGCTTGCCCCGTTCCAGCAAGCCTTCTGCCGAAAGCAGCGCCACAGCTTTATTGGCGGTAGCTCGGGAGACTTCGTAACGCTCCTGCAACTCGTATTCCGAAGGAAATCTTGCTCCCACAGGAAACGCCCCCGATGCTAAAAGTTCACGCAATTTGTTGGTCAATTCATCGACTTTGTTCATAGCTTCACCCCTTTATATTACTCTGCAATAAAAATATTATGCCACACGGTGTAATTGGGAATTTTGAGAAGACCTCACACTTCCCAACACTTCCCAATAATTCTCAATATAACAGTATAATATAGCACAAAAAGTGAACAGGTCAAAGTAGCCATGCCAATATTTTTGAATTTTTCTCCCGCCGCGCTCTTGAAAAATGCTTAAATATAAGGTATAATTATATGTAGTATAAACAAAAAGTGGACAGGCTACTTTATAAAAACAGGAGTTTATTATGACTAAAGAATACCCACACGG
This sequence comes from Lentisphaeria bacterium, assembly GCA_017504585.1. Taxonomy (GTDB): domain Bacteria; phylum Verrucomicrobiota; class Lentisphaeria; order Victivallales; family Victivallaceae; genus SIG78. Next base: position 11,046 of record JAFVQX010000035.1, on the reverse strand, counting down.
TGACCGCAGCTGGTGGCAGGCGGCACGCTTCGGCATGTTTATCCATTGGGGAGTTTACAGCGTTCCGGCCCGGGGCGAATGGATGCAGACCATTGAAAAGATCCCCACCGAAGAATACAAAACCCGTTATGTGGATAACTTTGATCCCGATCGCTTTGAGCCTGAAAAATGGGCAAAGTGGGCAAAAGATGCCGGCATGAAATATATGGTTTTTACCGCTAAACATCACGACGGCTTCTGTATGTGGGATAGTTCGTACACCGAATATAAAGCCAAACGCGACTATGTTAAAGAGATCGTGGAAGCCTTCCGTGCCGAAGGTATCCGCACCGGGCTTTATTATTCGCTCCTTGACTGGAACCACCCGCAATTCACCATTGACCACAATCACCCGCTGCGGGATCAGGACTGGGCGGAACTCAACAAAACCCGCGATCAGCACCTCTATTGTGAGTATATGCGTAATCAGGTAACGGAACTTTTGACCAACTATGGTCAGATCGACGTGATGTGGTTCGACTTTACCTACGCCCGCCCCGGCGGGAAATACCCCGAAGAGTGGGAAGCCGAAGAACTGCTTGCCCATGTGCGGAAACTTGCCCCCAACATCCTTATTGACGACCGTTTGGGCTTGCCCGGTTCCGGCGACTTCAAAAGTCCCGAACAGTATGTGCCGAGGGATGGTATGCGCGATGCCAACGGTAACGGCGATCTGGTGCCGTGGGAAGGTTGCCAGACCTTTTCCGGTCTGTGGGGTTACGCCCGGGACGAAACGACTTGGAAGACCCCGCACCAGCTTATCACCATGCTGGTCGGCCATGTGGCACGGGGCGGCAATCTGCTCTTGAATGTGGGTCCCGATGCCCGGGGCAGATTCGACAAACGGGCGGTGCAAGCCCTTGAAGGTATTGCCGAGTGGATGGATGAACACTCCGACGCTATCTATAATTGTACCATTGCCCCCACCGAATACAAAGAGCCGGAAAACTGTATGTATACTTATAATCCGGAAAAGAAGCGGCTGTATTTGCACATTTTCAGTTACCCGGTAAAATTCATTTTCCTGCCGGGTCTGCATGGGAAAGTCAAGTTTGCCCGATTCCTGAACGATCACAGCGAAGTAAAGATGATGGCCCCCCCGGCAGCCCACGGCAATATGACGCCCTGTGCGTCGGCAGATACCTTGATATTGCAGCTGCCGCCCACGGCACCCGATACAGTTGTACCCGTAATTGAATTGATCCTTAAATAACAACCCAAAAGGAGGATTTTTATGAGTAATCACTTAAAGGTTATTGGTGCATTACAGGGTAATGCACCCGCTTGCAAGCGGGGGTTCACTTTAATCGAACTCTTGGTCGTAATTGCCATTATTGCCATTTTGGCAGCAATGCTTCTGCCCGCACTTTCTGCAGCCCGCAGCAGAGCCAGAGCCGCCCACTGTGCCTCCAACCTCAAACAGCTGGGCGTGGCGGCACACATGTATACAGCAGACAATCAGGATTACTGCGTACCTTACTACACCCCGGCCTATACCGGCAACGGAAAATGGGAAGATGGGTTCTGGACTGATGCCAGATTCTGGTATGTCCAGCTTGCTCCTTACGCCCAGGAACACATGGGGCAATTCAACGAAGCACAAAATGCCAGCAACAACAAACGCTCCGGCGCAGCCCGACTGACCATCTGCGAAGCTAATACCTATACCATGGATCAAGCCGTAAATTACGGTTGGCTTGACCGTATGGGCGACAATACTCAACTTGAGAAAAACCCCCATTACGCCTGTTTCCCGACCTCAAGACTCCGGCAGCCGGAACTTGCAGCATACGCAGCTGACGCCTCCGGAGCCAAACTTAACAGAAGAAGCGGCGATATCATTTCTGCAACCGATATACCAACTGCTCCTTCGATGTTGGCTTTTCCGCACTCCAGCAGAACCAATATTCTGTTTGCCGCCGGTCATGTGGAAAGCAAGTCCCGGGAAGAGCTGAATGCTAAAGGGAATATCTATAAGACCCGTGCCAATGACTATTTCTATTACATCTACAATGGTATCAACTGATCGTGAAAGGCCGTTTTATGTATAAAAAACTGTTAACCTCCTTTGCTTTGCTGGCAGCTGGCGTGCTTTCTGCCAATCAGCTTGTCAGCGTAGGTACAACTGATAAAGCCCCGAAAATCGACGGCAAGCTCAACGATGCTTGCTATAAACAGACTCTGCCCATGGCGGGGTTTGTCAATGTCAAAAGTCTGGACTACGCCAAAGAACAGACCGAAGTGCGGTTTGTCCGGGATGAAAAATATCTTTATTGTGCAATCAAAGCGTTTCAGAAAAATGTTGCAGCTTTGCCCAATATCACCCCCACCCAAAACAATACAAATCTTTGGAAATATGACTCAATAGAGATGTTTTTCCTGCGAGGCAACATGCTCCGGCAGTATATGTTCGACTACTCCGGCAGCAGCTGTGTGTTGGATGCCTACCAGAATGACCGCCACACATGGGATTCCACTCTTTTTGCAAGTAAAGTGAAAGTCGCTGCCGGTCGGGGCAAAAACTACTGGGCATTGGAGCTTGCCATACCGCTTGCCGAACTGGGCAAAGGCGACATCAAGTTCAATATTGTCCGCAACCACAACCGCAAAGGTCACTCCAGCTGGGCACGGCTGGAAGAGATAAACTGGCGGGCGACCGAAAAATACATCACCTTGCAGATGGTGGATAAAGTACCCGGCTTGAGTTTTGCCGTTTTGCCCGAACTCAAGCTCAAAAGTCAACTCAAATTCAATATAAAATCCGCTAAAGCCGTAAATGTCAAATTCGATGCGGCGGGCAGGATTTTCAACAAAAGCATTGCCGACGGCGTTGTGGAGTTCAAATACGATTTGCCTGCCGACAAAAAATCCACCAATCTGGTGATCACCTGTCCGCAGGGCAAAAAACTTTACGATTACACCTACGCCCAGCCCCGGGGCACGCTTTCCATCAAGCCGGGCAATCTTACCAATAACACCATCATCCTTGACCGGGGTTTGCAGTTGGAATCACGAATCATCTGGCAGAGCAAACATAATCTGCCCAATGCCTTACGCGGTCAGGGTCACCGGGTCAAAATCGACAACGAAATAGTTTTTGAACTCCCCGAAGGCATTACCTTGAATAAAGGCAAAAAAGTGGGCGAAAAAGTCGTTGACGGCAAAAAAGTTTATACATGGGTGCAGAAAGAACGCTATGCTCATAACGCCTCCGGCTGGATCAAGAGCTTTTTTACCACCACTTTGCCCGACAATGCCACCGGCTCGATCCGCTATCAATTACGCTGGAAAGATGGCGTTCAGCCCTGGGGCGAAGTCAACTACAAAGTCGTAACGGTCAAACCGGCTCCGCTGCCCAAAAAGTTTATCAGCAGTTTCTACAACTTCTGGCCCAGTCTGGCACAAGCCAAATCCCTTTCCCGCATCGGGGTCAACACCTTTGCCGTACGCGGCTATGCCCAAAGCGACATTGACCGGTCGCTGGCATTGAATAAAGCCGGGTTCTATGTATCAAGAGCCGGCTACTTCTGGCCCAGCGGTGCCAAGCATGGCGGGGACTGCACCTACGACAAGTGGACAAGAGCCGAACGCAGTGCCCGTGCCAGAGATATTGGCGGATTCTACATACCCAATGGCGACAGTTTCCTCATTTCGCCAACTTACCGGGGCAAACAATATATTGATGCGATCAATATGGAAATAGAGTTCTGTAAAAAAGCCAATATCAACTATTTTCCTTTTGATATGGAAGGCTACATCCAAAGTGCCGGAGAAAAGGGCGATTTCAGCTTGCGGACTCTGGAACTCTTCAAAAAGCACTTTACCGCAAAATACCCCGATAAAAAATATATCGACCCCAAAGTATTTGAGCGTGAACCCGCCAAATACCCCTTTTATCACACGGCGTGGGTGGAATTCAAGTGCGACCAGTGGGCGGATTTCTTTGCGGAAATGAAAAAGCGTTTTGCCGAAGGTTTGGGCAAAGATTGCAAAAGCTCTCCCCGCGACGGCGTATTCTTCAGTGAATGGAGCTTCCGCCGCCCGTGGACCGAAGAAGGCCGCAACCATTGTCTGCGTAACGGCAACTTCTTCAAGGTCTTTGATACCATTGAATTGGATATTTATACCTCCATGGATCGGGGTGTGCGGGAAACCCAGGAAAAACTGGACAACTTTGCCAAAACTTTCCCCGATGTGAAAGTCGATATCATCCTTACCCCCTGCCCTCACGCATTGGGCGGCTATCACTACGGCTCGGCGGCACCTTTGTATAAAGATGACTACAAATACGCCTGTATGGAAGCCTTTTCGTGGGGCATGAAAGGCATCATCGGCTGGCACTACGGTCTGGCGGATGTGGATACCATGCGCCAAACCTCCGAAGCAATGAACATTCTTGCCAAAATCGAAGATATCGTTATGCTGGGTACACCCTTCAAACTGACCACCAATTTGAAGAATATCAATGTAACCGATAACTTCTACGGCAAGCGTGCCACCTGGAAAAATCAGCCGCCAGTCTTCACCCGGGGCGTGGCTTACAAAGATAAAGCCATCATCAGCGTATCTGAATACCTCACCGGCAAAGCTATGCAAGTAACCGTAAATTACGCACCCGGCAAAGCCGTTACCCTGAAAGATCTGGAAACCGATCAGGTGGTGGCAACCATGAAAGCCTCCGACAAGAGCTTTACCATCCGGTTGGAGCCGGAACGCCGCTGCAAACTTCTGTTAGTAGAACCTGTTAAATAATATAGGAGTAAAAAAATGAAAAAATTCTTCTTTTCCGCCGTCGCCGCAGTTGCACTTATAACTGCCAATGCCGAAACTTTCAATCTGGAAGGACCCATGCCCATGCTCAAAAAAGAGTGGCGTGACGGCACCATGACCGAAAAAAATTCCTGTTCCGGCAAAATCAACGGCAAAGTTTATAAAGATGTATGGCACTTCTGGTGTGTGGAGTCGGGTGTAACGCCGGATACGGTGAAACTTGCACCCCTCAACGCCATTTCGCCCGACAGTTCCGGTGCCAAAACATGGAAGAATTACACCCCCATTCTGGCATACAAAACCAAGCCCAACGGCGGGTTTCTTTTCCCGGCACTGCTCAACAACAACATGACCATCGTGCATACCAAGCTTACTTACGGCATGGCTTACGGAGTGAAAAACCCCTTCGACAGCGAAGTAACTTGCTACATCGAAGGCAGATTGTGGCACAGCGAAGAAGCAAAAATCTATGTTTGCAAGATGGATAAAGAAAATAAATTGAGTGTTATTGTGGAAGATAACAACCCCGACGCCGTGGAAAACATCATGCAGACCTACCGCAACGGCAGCAAATCCAACCGCCACTATATGAAATTGCAGGCCGAAGTCAAGCTGCTGCCCGGCGAATTTGTGGTTATTCTGGCGACCCGCCCGGATGTCAACGGCAAATATGTGGAGAAAAATGGCGCAGGTACTTTCCGCATAGACGGCTGGGGCAAGGCATGGAACCCAATAATTTCCTTTGAAAAATAAATAACTTTTACCCGGGAGATATTGAGTTGCAGTCAGCTCGTTATCTCCCTTTTTTTTCCTGATAGATATAAAATGTCCCACGCTACACTGAAAAGGCTTGTTATTGCCATGACTACGATCGCTGCGGCGTTGACCGCTCAAGCTCAAATCGCTTATCCCCGGGAATTCAAAGTGTTTTTCTCGGATAAAATCACCACCAGTCACGCTGCAACTTTGCGGTACGAAGATGATTTGCTGGTTTTAGATGAAAAAACTCAAATCTCTGCCGTTGCCGCCAAACTTTCCGGCAATGTGCTTGACTTGCGGCAACTTGATCCAGATAAAAAGTATGAGTATGCCGCAGTCAGCACAGTCATTTACGCTGACACCCCCGGCAAGTTCCGTTTGGGTATGGGGGCAGACTGGTGGTTCGACTGCTACTGCAACGGTAAATATATGGGCGGTACTCCGGAGTCCGGAAACTTTTTCTGGCCGCCAACTGTCAGCAATTTTGTCTTTGAGCTGCCGCTCCGTGCCGGACGCAACGAACTGACGATCTTTACCCGCAGCGGCAAAGGCGGCTGGTCGCTGGCCATCGGCGAACCACCCAAAGATGCCGACCCATCTCCGGCTAAAGATTTGCCGGTAAAGCCGGAAGTGGTGTTCAAACCTTATATCACCAATCCCACCCCGACTTCGGTGACCATAAGCTGCATTGTGCGGGGCAGACAGCCTTTGGAACTTGAGTACCGCAAAAAGGGCAGCAAAACATGGAAAAAACTCCAGATCCTCCGGGGCGGTCAGCTGTTGGACGAAGGCCCGGTAATGCGGTTCGACCTTGAAGCTCTCCAGCCCGATACAGTTTACGAATACAGAATACTCAAACGCATCGGCCAAGAGCTGCGGCAAGCCCGGGCGGGCAACACCATGACTTTCAGAACATTCAGCGAAAAAGCCCATGATTTCTCTTTCTGGCTTATGGCGGATACCCATTGCGACAATTACAACAAACTCAAGCTCGTAAAAAATCTGCTGGATATCCGCAAAGATTTGCAAAAAGCTGATATGTTCATCCATCTGGGGGATTTTGCCAGCAATCACGACAATATAGAGTCATCTGTTTTCAGCAGTTTTCTCCAAGCCATCCCCGCCCATCAGGCGATAGTTCCGCTGCGGGGCAACCATGAGTTTGACGGAGCCCAATCCGGGCGTTACCTCAAATATCTGGGGAGCAAAGCAAACAAAAGCTATCAGGCTTTCAAGCTGGGCAGTATATTCTTTATCGTGCTGGATACCGGGCATCATCTTCCCAAAGACTCCACCAACAGCTTTCAGCGGTACACCGGCTTGAACGAGCTGGATACCTTGCTTGCGGAACAAACCGCATGGCTGGAAAATGTGGTAAAAAGCAATGATTTCCGCAACGCCGGCTGCCGTCTGGTCTTCGGGCATGTGGCACCTCACAGCCAAGACGATGGATTCAACCACATGATCCCCCGCCTGCGCAAGATGACAGGTAAACTCTTCCGGGGCGATCCGGCAGCTTATCCGGTGGATCTCTGGTTTGCCGGGCACACCCATAAATATCAAGTCAGCCAAGCCGATAAAATGTGGCAGTTCCCGGTAATGGTTTTAGGCGGCGGGGCAAAAAAAGCCGTGGAAGGAGCTGCGGTGCTGGTCAAGGTCAAAAACAACAAAATTTACCTTGAAAGCATCGACAGCGACGGCAAAACCCGGGATAAATTTGTGCTTGAAAATAAATCTTTGCTGAAAAAATAAAAATTTCATTTGCATTTTGTTTTTGTTGAGTTATATTGATTTTATTATGAAAAACTCAACAGCTACAATTTTAATAAATGCAAGTTGGCGTTGGCGGGTCTGACCGCCGGAACGCAGAGTTTTGTTGTGCCTTGTGGCGGTTTGCAAAAGATGTGCAAGCCGCTTTTTTTATGAACAGAAGCCTTCCGGGAAGATATTCCGGAGGGCTTTTTTGATGAAGCAGATAAGATAAATCGCAAAGTTTAATATACAGTTAAGGAAAAAGAAGATGAACTCGCATTATGGGATTTATGGGGGGCAGTACATTCCCGAAGCTTTGATGAGTGTACTCTCCGAGCTGGAAACAGCTTACCTCGAAGCCAAAGCCGATCCGGCGTTTCAGGCGGAATTGGACGACCTCTTGACCAACTACATCGGCCGCCAGTCGCCGCTCTATCATGCCAAACGCCTGACAGAATTTTGCGGCGGGGCTCAAATCTACCTCAAGCGGGAAGACCTCAACCACACCGGTGCCCATAAAGTCAACAACACCATCGGTCAGGCACTCCTTGCCAAACGCATGAAAAAAACCAAGCTCATTGCCGAAACCGGTGCCGGGATGCACGGCGTGGCGACTGCCACTGTGGCAGCATTGCTGGGGTTGGAGTGCAAAGTTTTTATGGGGGCTGTGGATGTGGCACGGCAGGCTCCTAATGTAGACCGCATGAAAGTATTGGGTGCCGAAGTAATTGCCGTAAGCTCCGGCAGTGCCACCTTAAAAGACGCCATGAACGAAGCCATCCGCTACTGGGCGGAACATGCCGACGACACCTTTTACTGCATCGGTACCGTGGCGGGGCCGCACCCCTACCCGGCGATCGTCAAAGATTTTCAGTCGGTCATCGGCAAAGAAGCCCGCATGCAATGTCTGGAAAAAACCGGCAAGCTCCCCGATGAAGTGATCGCATGTATTGGCGGCGGCAGCAACGCCATGGGGATTTTTGCGGGATTTCTCGCAGATAAAAGCGTAAAACTTACCGGCGTGGAAGCTGGCGGTTCGGGTATAGCTTCCGGCAAACATGCTGCCAGCATCAACGGCGGCACGGTGGGCATCCTCCACGGCTGTAAAACTTATTTGCTGCAGGAAATCACCGGGCAGATCACCGAAACCCACTCCGTTTCTGCGGGGCTGGACTACCCCGGCGTGGGGCCGGAACACAGCTATTTAGCTGACACCAAACGGGCAAATTACACAGTTATCAACGACGACGAAGCCATCAACGCCTTTGATACCCTCTCCCGTTTGGAAGGGATCATTCCGGCGTTGGAATCCAGCCACGCAGTTGCTCAAGCCATCAAAACCGCCCCTGCTTACGGCAAAGATAATATCATTATCGTAAACCTCTCCGGCCGGGGCGACAAGGATATGGAAAATGTCCAGAACTATAAGGAAAATCACCGATGAAACCCATGAAAAATATATTTTCCGGCAATAAAAAAGCATTGATCGTATTTGACTGTGCCGGTTTTCCGGATATGCAAACTTCGGAAAAACGCATCAACGAAATCCTCTCTGCCGGAGCCGACATCGTGGAGCTGGGCATACCTTTCTCCGACCCCATGGCAGATGGAGCAGTTATTCAGGAAGCCTACCAGACGGCATTGCAGAACGGTGCGGATTTAAGCAAAATTACCGCAATGTTGAAAAACATCCGCGACACCTTTCCGGAAAAGGGTTTGATAATTTCCGGCTACTGCAACATCTTTTTGCAGTACGGCTACGAAAAGCTTTTTGCTGAACTTGCGGCGTTGGATATTGATGCATTGCGCATACTCGATCTGCCTGCCGAAGAGTTTGCTGAAATTGCCCCTTATACTGAAAAGTACGGCGTAAAAATCGTTATTACTGCCAGCACCTCCACCAGCGATGACCGCTTGAAAAAGCTCCTCGCCCTCCCCGGCAGTATCGTCTATTGCGACAATGCCCAAGTTGCCGCCAAAGTCAAAGCTCAAACCGTTTTACCGGCAGCGATCAAAGCTTGCAGCAGTTTTGATGCCATGATCGTGGGAGATGCGGCAGTAAAAACGCCGTGCGGCAAACTTGCCGATTTGGTAAAAGCAGAGCAAAGCAAGTTGTAAAAAACAGCTGAATATCTGTATAAATTGCCGATAAAGAATTTTTTTTCTTGCAAGAAAGCATTGTAAATTATACATTAAATAAGATATATCAACCTTTTCCAAATAATTCAAGGAGAATAAAAAATGCTTAAAGTCGGTTACGCCCAGGAAGTGATGACCCCGCCCACCGGTATCGATTTGGCCGGTTACTTCAACGTACGCCTCAACGAAGGCATGTACGACGATCTGTTCGTCAAAGTAATTGCCATGGAAATCGACGGCAAACGCACCGGTTTGGTCACGCTGGAACTTTGCAGTATCGTCAAGCCCCTCTTTGAAGCCATCAAGGCCAAAGTCGATGCTGAATTTGGCGAAGGCTTGTACGAAAATCTCTTGATTTGCGCTACTCACACCCACACCGGCCCCCGCTTCAAAAATCAGGAAAAGCAGGATAATGAAATCGTCCAGTATGCTTTTGATATGACCGTTGACGCTGTTGTCCGCGGCTTGAAGCGTGCCTTTATGAACCTGCTGCCCGCCGAATTTGAAGCCACCAAAGTTTACAACAACCCCTACGGTTTTGTCCGCCGCTACTGGATGAAGAGCGGCGATATCGTCACCAACCCCGGCTGGCGCAACCCCAACATCGACAAACCCGAATGTGACTTTGACCGCACCATCAATATTCTGGCGGTCAAACAGGGCGGCAGAATCGCGGCTTTGATCTGCAACATCGCCAACCACGGCGACACCATCGGCGGAAATCTGATCTCCGCTGACTGGTACGGCAGATTTACCCAGGAAGTCCAGCACGAACTCAAAACCAGCTTGCCGGTGATGATCCTGGACGATGCCTCCGGCGACATCAACCACTTTGACTTCCATCAGGATATCAAGCAGACCGGTTATCACGAAGCGGTCCGCGTCGGCCGCGGCTATGCAAGAATCGTGGTGGATGCTCTGGCCAACCTCAAACCCATTGCCGCAGATAAACTTGTCATCAAAAACACCAGCGTTACCATTCCCCACCGCCAGATCTCCGATGAAGAGCTGGCTGCCGCCCAGCACACGCTGGATACTGTGCCGGATATCAAGAAAGAAGGTGACTTTGAAAGTCAGGATCTTGCCAACAAAGTTCCTGCCGCACTGCGTCACTTTGCCCAGCGGGTGCTGGATTGCCGTGCCAAGAGCACACCTTCCCACGATTGCCGTCTGACCAGCATCGAGATCGGCGACTCTCTGGCATTTGTCAGCTTGCCGGGTGAACCCTTCAACGGTATCTCCCGTGCCATCCGTGAAGCCAGCAAGTTTGAATACACCTTTGTTGCCGAACTGGCACAGTCGGTTTCCGGCTATGTACCCATGAAAGAGTGCTTCGCCCGGGGCGGCTACGAAGTCCAGCCCGGAGTCAACACCGTGGCTCCCGAAGCGGCGGATGCCATTATCGAAGCATCCATCAAAAATCTCTGATCGTTTTTTGCAGAAAAGATCATACCCGGGGGTGTTGCAAAACTGTTTTGTGGGGAAGAAACCTTTTTGAAAAAAGGTTCTCTTCCCCACCTTGTCCCGCCATAGCCTGGGGCGTCGGCGGAACCCCATTTTCCAAAAACTTTCACCGGAATTGCTTTT
>JAFVQX010000034.1 GCA_017504585.1 Lentisphaeria bacterium | reverse complement strand
ATTTTTAATACCAATTCGTTGAGTACGGCATCGCTGAAGATCTGGAATGCTTTCAAATTATTTTCCTGCGCCATGGCCAATCTTTGCTGCCGCAGTTCTTCCCGCAGATCTGCACGTTCCAGCAGCTGCCGGGCATTTGCGCTGTCCGGCAACTGCCCGGCGGCGGTGGTTTTGCCGTCAGATTTCTTTGCCGCTTTCTTTTTGGCGGCGGCTGGTTTGCTGCTTACCGGGTTGCGCAATTCCAACGTTATTTGCGTGGGGTATTCCAGCAGATCTTCGCCATCGTTAGTCAGCATCAAACATGGGTAATCGCCGCCGGTGGCGCAAAGGTAGCCGGCCTTTTCCAATGCCCGCAAATAATCCAGTACCTGATCTTGTTTCCAATGGCGCAAACTGCCGAAATGCACGCTGTTTTGCACGTTCAAATTCAATATTTCAGTCCGGCGGGCACCGCAGAGGATCAAACTCAATTTGCCTCTGCCGAATCTGCCGTTGAAGCGTTGCACGCACTCCAGTATGGCAAGGGTGTCGTCCAGTTCTTCATCGGTAAGCTCATGGGTCTTGCCTTTAAGTTGTGCCGAGCGGTCGCAGTTATCGCAGCACTGGCACTGCCAGGAGCGGTCTTTTTCGCCGAAATAACTGATAATGGCGTTTTGCCGGCAATTTTTGGTTTGGGCGTAACTTATCACATCTTCCAATCTGCCCAACTCAAAGGAGCGTTTGCGCTCCAGAGCCGAAAAATCCATATCCAGTTCCTGCTTTTGCGGATCGGTCAATGTTACAAGTCCGCTGCCGGGGGCCGGCTGCCACGCAAGCACGTCGCCGTTGAGAAAATTCATGACCCGCCGCAACTGGTCGTAATTCAAGCCGGTCAGCTGGACAAGCTGTTGAAATGTTGCCCGGAAGGAGTTTAATCCATACTCTTGCAGCACCCGGTGGATAAAGCGTGAACGCTGGTTTTTTTCGCCTGAATGCATCTGTTCAAGAATTGTGGCATTGCCCCGCAGTTGAATGGTTCCGGCGTTATCGCTGCGGCCGTGGCGGCTGATAAAGTTGAAGTGCTCCAGAACCCGCAATGCACTGTATATTTGCGAGTCGCTTTTGGCGTCAGTGAACATTGCAAGATCTTTGACTGAAATCTCAAACTCCGCATGATTATTTTGTTCCGAAAGTTTCACCAGATGCCGGTAAAGCCTTTTCAGCAGATCCGGCGGCGGGTTGCTCATTTCGATCAAAAACTCCTGAACAAAACGGTCGCTGTAACTGAAAAGCAGTATGCACTCTGCCGGTTCTCCATCCCGCCCGGCGCGCCCGGCTTCCTGGTAATACGCCTCCAGACTGCTGGTCATGTTGTAGTGTATGACGCGCCGCACATCGCTGCGGTCGATGCCCATGCCGAAAGCGTTGGTCGCGGCCAATACCGGCGCGGGCTGCCGCATAAATTCATCCTGCACCCGGGAGCGCTCTTCGTCGCTCAATCCGGCGTGATAACCCAATATGCCCAATGCCCCCGTAAGCTCATCGACCTGTTTGCGTGTGGCGGTATAAACGATGGTTGCACCGTTGACCGGGGTGGAGAGCAGTTCTTTTAAGGTATCGGGTTTCTCATGGCTGCGGCACTCCAGAACTTTGAATGACAGATTGGGTCTTTTGTAGCCGGCTACATGGAATGTCATATCTTTTCTGCCCAGGCGCTCTCTGATATCTTCCCGCACCCGCGGCGTGGCTGTGGCGGTAAAAGCACACACCTGGGGAATATTGAACCGGCTTGCCGCCATGCCCAGCCGGGCGTATGACGGGCGGAAGTCATGGCCCCATTGGCTGATGCAATGGGCTTCGTCGACCACCAGAATATCAGGCGGGTATTGCTCAAGGAACGAAGTGAAGTTTTCGTTGTCAAAGCGTTCCGGCGCCACATAAAGCAGTTTGATCTCCCCGGAAGAGACCCCTTGCAGGATCTCCCGCTGTTCGTAATAGTCTACGGAGCTGTTGACTGCTGCTGCCGGAATGGATTTTTCGCGCAAGCCGTCGATCTGGTCTTTCATAAGCGCGATCAGGGGCGAAACAACTATGCCGTAGCCTTTTTTCAGCAATATCGGCAGCTGATAGCACAATGATTTTCCGGCGCCCGTAGGCATGATCACGCAGTAATCTTTGCCGGAAACGATGGCTTCAACAACTTCCTGCTGATAATCAAGAAAATCCTCGAAGCCGAAATATTTTTTCAATGCCGACTTTAAATCGCCGGAATCGCTGAAATTTTTCATTGGTAAATCGTCCCTTTTGCTGCATCCTTTAAAATAAATATATCGCCAAAATATCAGGTTAGCCAATGAATTTTGCGAAAAGTTTATAAAACGTATGCTATGGCGCTTGAAAAAATTGTTTTGAGAGATTATATTAAGAAGTGGCTTGCCGGATTTGTTTGATCGCGGCGGCTTTTTTGTGTGCCTGTACCGGCACTGTTTTATTCGTACCGGCACTGTTGGATTGCATATATTTTTTTGATTTTAATCGTTAAAATACAGTTAAAGAAAGTCAGGTTAAAGATGGCTCAACGCAAGGACATCCACAAGATCCTCATCATTGGTTCCGGTCCGATCATCATCGGTCAGGCATGTGAATTCGACTACTCCGGTACCCAGGCGTGCAAAACGCTCCGCAAACTCGGTTACGAAATAGTTCTGGCAAACAGCAACCCCGCAACCATCATGACCGACCCCGGTATGGCGGATCACACTTATATCGAACCTTTGACTGTGCAGAGTCTGGAAAAGATCATCGCGCGGGAAAAACCCGATGCTCTGCTGCCCAACCTGGGCGGTCAGACTGCTTTGAACCTGGCGATCGACCTTGCCGATGCCGGAATTCTTGCCAAGTATGATGTGGAAGTTATCGGGGTGGATCTGGAAGCCATCAAACGGGGCGAAGACCGTATTGAATTCAAAAACGCCATGAAGGCTATCGGCGTACCGGTGGCAGCCTCTGAACCGGCGACCAGTGTGGAAGAAGGCGAAGCTATCGCCAACAAGCTGGGCTACCCGGTGGTGCTGCGTCCGGCCTATACCATGGGCGGTACCGGCGGCGGGATCGTTTACAATGTGGAAGAACTCCGGGACATCATGGCCCGCGGTCTGGCAGCCAGCTTGATCGGTCAGGTATTGGTGGAACAGTGCGTATCCGGCTGGGAAGAGTTGGAATTGGAAGTTATGCGCGATGCCAACGGCAAAAAGATCACCGTTTGTTATATCGAAAACGTTGACCCCATGGGCGTGCATACCGGCGACAGCTTCTGCGTGGCTCCCATGCTGACTGTACCCAAGGCTTTGCAGGAACGCTTGCAGGATTACGCGTACCGGATCCTGGACGAAGTGGGCGTTATCGGCGGCTGCAATGTGCAGTTTGCCCACAACCCCAAAACTGACGAAGTAACGGTTATTGAAATCAACCCCCGCACCAGCCGCTCCAGTGCGCTGGCAAGTAAGGCTACCGGCTGCCCCATCGCGGTACTTTCCACCCAGATGGCGTCGGGCGTAACGCTGGATGAAATGCCCTACTGGCGGGATGGTTCTATGGATAAATACACTCCCTCCGGCGATTATGTGGTAGTGAAATTTGCCCGCTGGGCGTTTGAAAAATTCCCCCAGGCGAAGGATGCACTTGGTACCCAGATGAAAGCCGTGGGCGAAGTTATGAGCATCGGTGCCAACTTCAAAGAAGCCATGCAGAAAGCGATCCGTTCGCTGGAAATCGGCAGATCCGGTCTGGGTATGGTCAAGAAGTTTGAAAAGCTCTCCGCTGCTGAACTCAAAGAAAAACTCATTACGCCTTCCAGCGAACGCTTCTTCCAGATCTACGAAGCATTCAAAAAAGGTGTTACTGTTGAAGAAGTCGTCAAGCAGACCAAGATCGGCAAGTGGTTCCTGACCCAGATTTGGGAACTTGCCCAGTTTGAACTGAAACTGGCGGCTTGCAACTGGATGTCGTTGGAT
>JAFVQX010000033.1 GCA_017504585.1 Lentisphaeria bacterium | reverse complement strand
TTCTGGCAAGCAGCATACAAAAATGCTCTGCTTCCGGGAGATTTTTCCACTGCGGCGATTGAGGTTTGAGTATATAATTGCCCGCCAGACCGACCAGTGTCAGCCGGGAAGCAGTATCCTTTGCGCCCCGTTCCGGATGCAGAGAAAGTTTCGGCTGAACCCCCGGAACAGAAACTCTGTCAAGGATCGTGTTTTTTGCCAGCTCGTTCAATTCTTCAAGTGTATAATTCAACGCCGGGATCTGCTGCGAACCGAAAAGTTTTTTGGCACAGCTTTTATGATAAAAGCTGGCAGCTTCATCAAGAGCTTTTCCACAGCAAAGACAACGATCAATCTGCATATTTCACCTCCCGCACGCTGGCAGCGCCGATACAATCCCGACAGCATGCCAGAAGCAGCCCCATCCGGTCGTTGGGATCAAGTTTCCAGTTGTCTGCGGCGATCTCCAAAAGCCAGCCTTCCGGAATAAGTCCATCGAAAAATGGAAAAAGCACCCGGTCATGGAATTTTTCGGATTGAAGCGGGAAGGTTACCGATAATCTCTTGGGATTGTCGGCCAGATAATCTTCATTATATTGAAATGTATATCCGTTTTCATCTTCAACAAGAAGTCCGGCCAGACGATCGTATAAATAAATTTCAGCTTTGCGCATAAATTATTCCTCCCCTTTTGCCTGAACTACGCCGAGCCGGGCTCCGAAAAGGTCCAAAACCATATTGACCTTATCCATCCGCAATGTCGGCTTTCCGCCTTCCAGTTCACGAATAAAACGGATTCCAACTCCGGAACGGTCAGCCAAATCCCGTTGAGTGAGTTTATAATTTTTCCGCTGCTGGCGAACAAAGTCTGCAAGAGTCATTTTTATACCCTTTCGGTGGTAATTTTGCGTTATTTTTAATAATTTACCACCGATCGGGTATAAAGTCAAGTTAATTTAGTAAAAAAATCCCCGTTCGGGTATAAAAACAGAAAAAACTGTCTGTTATTTTAAAAACCGGGAAAAGTCATAAGTTTAATGAGCGTTTACTTTGGCAAATCAGCAGAATACTCCGGCAAACACCGATTAATTCAACAGAAACTTCAGATCTTCGATGGTGAGTTTTTCGGCGGAAACTGCCGGATTATCCACCACCTGATCGAAGATCTCCCGCTTGCGTTCCTGTAACGCAAGGATCTTTTCTTCGATGGAGTCTTTGACCAGCAATTTGATGGTCCTGACGCTGCGGGTCTGCCCGATACGGTGCGTCCGGTCAGCGGCCTGAAGTTCGGCGGCGGGGTTCCACCACGGGTCGTAGATCATAACCGTATCTGCCGAAGTCAGATTAAGCCCGGTGCCGCCGGCTTTGAGGCTCAAAAGAAAAACTCCGATCGCGGGATCGTTGTTGAATTCATCGACCACATCCTGCCGGTTGCGGGTGGCGCCATCCAGATAAGAATATTTGATATTGGCGCTGTCAAGATACTCTTTTATCAAAGACAAAAGCGAAGTGAACTGACTGAAGATCAACACCTTGTGTCCGCTGTCGATATGTTCCCAAAGCAGCTCTTTCATCAACTCGAATTTGCCGGAAGCTGTAACAAGATTTTTATCCAGCAGCCGGGGGTGGCAGCACACCTGACGCAAACGCAAAAGTGTGGTCAATATCTGCATATTGCCCTGACTGCGTTTTTGGGGCGAATTCTCCAGTTGGGCAAGCATAGTCCTGCCTTCGGCAATTATTTGATCATAAAGGAGTTGCTGATCCTCTTCCATCCGGCAGAACAGATTGACTTCCTCCCGGGGCGGCAGTTCCGGAGCCACCTCTTTTTTCATCCGGCGCTTGATAAATGGTGCGGTGCGTGCTGCCAGGTCGCGGCGCAAAGCTTCGGATTCGCCGATATTGGCGTATTCCTTTTTGAACGCGCCGAAACTCCCCAGCAGCTCGGGGTGCAGAAAGTCAAAAATACTCCACAGATCTTCCGGCGAATTTTCCAGCGGCGTACCGGTCAGCACCAGCTTGTGCCGGGCTTTCAACGCCTTGCAGGAGTGAGCGTTGGCTGTGCCGGGATTTTTGATATGCTGCGCTTCATCAAGAATAAGCAAATTGAAATTGCATTTACCCAGTTTTGCCGCTTCCCGCCGCGCCATGGTGTAACTGGTGATGATCAGATCGAACTTGTCCGGAGCCTGGGCGATCTCTTTGCGATTGCTGCCGTAGAGCAGACCCACCTTGCAGTCGGGCAGAAATCTGCCGCACTCCCGCAGCCAGTTTTCCACCAGACTTGCCGGACAGATGACCAGCGACGGCGCGGTTGAAAACATGCGCAGTTCGTTGAATACCGCCAGCGCCTGAACGGTTTTGCCCAAACCCATTTCGTCGGCTAAAATCACATTAAAATCATTGACCAGCATCTTGCGCATATAATCCACGCCCTGCTGCTGATAGCTCCGCAGTTGGGCATGGAATTCAAACTTGCGGGAACTGTCGGCACCCGGCACGATATTGCTGCTGCCCGCAAGCAGACCATTCACACCATTTTGCGCACCGCGCCAGTGACGCACCAGATGCTGAAAGTAGTGTATGGCAACTGCCGGCAGTTCAAACTGTTTTTTTTCTTCGTTCAAAGCCTGTGCAAGTTTATCGAGTTTAACAATATCTTCATTGCCCTTGAGCATGACCAATCTGCCATTATCCGTGAGCATAAACCGGTTGCCGGCAGATGCGGCGGCAACCACATCGCTCCACGCGGCCGAACCGCCGGAACTCTCCTGCCATGCATAGGATATAAGGTAATTGCCCCGCTCGCTGACTTCGCCGGAATATTCGCAGACCAGCTCGATATTTGCCAGCCCGTTGCCGCCGTTGGCAAGTTTTGCCAGCGCGCCGCCCAGCGCCAGAGTTTTGTAGCGTTTTATCCAATCCGGCAGAAGATCGTTGAGAAAAAGCCCCGCCGAACCCGTGGAGTCGACAGCAAATCTGCCGCTGGCTATATCGCCGGAGATCTTGAGCATTTTAAGATTGTTTACCATCTCGGCTTCCATCAATTCCTGCCGCAGAAAAAACTGATTGCTTTTATCCACCGCCAGCCGTCCGCCGTCGGGGGCAAAACTCAAATTGTCGTAAACAAAATTCAATGCAAGTTCCAGTCTGGAGCCAGTCCAACTGCCGTTAAGCACCACCGACGCGGGGCGGGTACTCAAAGTCTGCTCATTGACTTTGATGAGCTTGAAAGGCATATTTTTGATAAATTCGCGGCACCCGGCCATGGCATCCGACCATTTGCCCAGTCGGAAAAAGTTGCGGACAAAACCCACTTCGCAATCGCCGTTCAGGAAAAAATATTCGCCGTTTTTGCCCACCCAGCACCCGGCTTTGCCGGTGATGACCTTTGCCGAATGGATCTCCAGCACCGCCCCCCGGTAAACGATCCCCGGCGAATACTCCCGCCCCCCCGCGGCAGAACGCACCAGCACCACCGCTTCGGCAGCTTGGTCGCTGTGGATTATGACCCGCCGGCCGTTGCGGAAAAAGTTGCGGAAATCCCCCAGCGAATGAAAAAGCTCGCAAGTCAGTTCTGAATTAAGCAATATATTGGAGTTTTCGGCCTCGCCGTTGATCGCCAGAAAACGGATTATCTGCCGGTCGCGCAACGAAAAATCGTTGAATTTAAGCTGAACTGCCAGCACTTTATCAAAAAAGAGCTGCCGCAAATTGTTCAGATTGCCCAGATACTCTTTTTTGCCGAACCGCAGTTTTACCGAAAGCACCGCATTTTCCCACTTGCTGGGCACATGGGGGAACGCCGACTCCACATTGATCACCACTTCGGCAGCGGCGGCGGATTGAGCTGTTGAACTGCACTCTTTGGCCAGAGCTTCCAGCCCCGCATTCTTCAACCCGGTGTAGCTGGCAGCTTCGGTATCCACATCGCAGCCCAGACGGTCGGGCACCCGGAAGAGCCCGCTATACATCCAAAGGGCAATGGCATGCATACACAATTCTTCACTATTGCCGGCGGCGGCTTCGGCACAATCGCATTGGGCTTTGACTGAACTGCCCAGTTCCAGATGCACATGTTTTTCGCCGCGGTTTTTTTCGGCAAAAACTCCGTGCAGCACCCCGTGCATATCCCGGAAAGCACCGGTAACGCAGTTGTTTTTCAGCAGCTGCTTGGCGCTTTTGAGAGTACTCTCGCTGGAGTGGGAAATCAGGCGTTCTTCAAACGCGGAACGGGCTTTCAAGATCATCCTCCAATGGCTTTTTACAAATTAAAATTCTGCTACTATAAACCACATATCGCAGGTTTGCAAATCCAAATAGCAGGTTTACAGCAATTTTCCGGTTAATTTTTTTGAAAAAAAATCTGTTTTTTGTTTGAAAGATATTTGTTAAACGCTGTATAGAGTATTATATTAATATTAGACCGGGTGAAGTTTTTTCATTGTTTTCCGGATTATATAAACAGACCGCGCCGCTTCAGGCATCTTGGCAAAATGCAGGAACGCTGCGGGCGAAGTGAAGTTTTTTGGTACACTTCGGGTGCCGGAGTTTGCTCAACTGCCCATGTTATAGTGTTGTACAGCAGTTGGTTCGGCATCAGGAAGTTTGGGTCAGAGTGCAGGGTTTCTGGATATATCTCCCGGCAAGTCTGACATGTTGTTTGAACTGCGCAAAAATGATTTTCGCGCAGGCTTTGCTGTATGGCAGGATTTAAAATCGTGCTGTTTTACGGCAAATATATTCATTTTGTCCGGAGTTTCCGGGTTCTGCAAGTATGCTTCTTTTGCGGCTTGAGCGTGTGGGCTTGGGCTGTCTTGCTATGGCTCAATAACTGCATAAATATCGGTCTGTCAAGGTTTTTTCTACAGATTGGATATAAAAATGGACGAGCTGGGCTTCGATTTCAATGAGCCGACGGGCGCTGCTGCGATCAGCTCCCGGGAAAATGCTTCCGGCGGACGTATGCCGCTGGCGGCACGGATGCGTCCGCGTACATTGGCAGAATATTGCGGTCAGAGCCACATATTGGGCGAAGGCAAACTCTTGCGCCGCGCCATTACTGCCGATAACTTCAGCAGTATTATCCTTTCGGGGCCGCCGGGTGTGGGCAAAACCAGCCTGGCAGAACTTATTGCCAATTCCACCAACGCCGCATTCATCCGGCTTTCGGGCGTGACCAGCACCGTGGCGGATATCCGGCGCGAGATCACCATGGCCAAAGAGCGGCGCAGCAATTCCGGCCGGCGCACCATCCTTTTTGTGGACGAAATACACCGGTTCAACCGCGCCCAGCAGGATTCATTGCTGCCGGATGTGGAGTCCGGAGTGGTCAGGCTGATCGGTGCAACTACCTTCAACCCCTCGTTTTATGTGGTCAATGCTTTAATGAGCCGTTCCTTGAGTTTTCAGCTGGAACCGCTCTCGCAGCAGGAGATCAAAAAACTCCTGAACAATGCCCTGACCGATGAACGCGGGTTCGGCAGACTGGCTGTTGAAATTGCCCCGGAAGCGCTGGATTTTATTGCCGAAGTGTGCGAAGGCGACGGCAGACGCTCGCTGAACGCGCTGGAAATGGCGGTACTTTCCACCCCCACCGGCGAAGACGGCGTGATCCATGTGGATCTGACTGTGGTGCAGGAATCGGTGCAGAAAAAGGTGGTCAATTACGATGACGACGCCCACTACGACACCGCCAGTGCGTTTATCAAAAGTATGCGGGGCAGCGACCCGGATGCGGCGATCTACTATCTGGCAAAAATGCTGGAAGCCGGCGAAGATATACGTTTCATCGCCCGGCGAATGATGATCCTTGCCAGCGAAGACATCGGCAATGCCGACCCGAGGGCGATCACGCTGGCGACCTCGGTGATGCAAGCGGTGGACTTTGTAGGTATGCCCGAAGCCCGGATAATTCTGGCACAGGGGGTAACTTATCTGGCGACCGCCCCCAAAAGCAACGCTTCGTACAACGCAATCAACGAAGCCATAAGCGATGTAAAAAACAACCGCATCCAGCCCATACCCTTTGCGTTGCGCGACCCCAATTCAGCCGGGGGCAAAGCCAACGAACACGGCAAAGATTATATTTATGTGCATAATACCGGCGGATTTGCCGTGCAGGATTATATGAGCGTACCGAAAAAGTATTACAAAGTAACGGGAGCCGGTTACGAAGCCAAGATCAAAGAGCGGCTGGATTACTTTGAACAGCTGCGTCAAGCAGCAAAGACAGGTGAAAAATGAGTGATCTTAAAGCAGTAAAAGATGCCTTGCGCAAAAAATTTCTGGCATTGCGTGCAGCCATGAGCCCGGTAGAACACCTGGCGCTTAACGGGGCGATCTCGGCAAGATTGCTGGCTATGGAAGAGTTTGCCGCCGCCGATACAGTAGTAGGTTACGCCACCGACGGCAACGAAGTTGATGTAAGAAGCGTGCTGGAAAATGCCCTGATAGTGGGCAAAAAAATCGCTCTCGTAAGATACGATAAAACCCGAAAATCTTACGATCCGGTGGAGATCACAAGTTTTCAGGAAGATCTGGAAGTGGCAAAATTTGGTTTGCTGGAGCCTAAAGCAGATCTGCCGAAAGCAGTTTTAAGCGAAAAATCACTGTGGCTGGTACCGGCAGTTGCCTTTGACCGCAAAGGCACACGGCTGGGACGCGGCGGCGGTTTTTATGACCGGATGCTGACGGAGTATCCGGGCAGAAAAGTTGGAGTATTCTACCAGAATCAGTACAGCGAAGAGGCTCTGCCCTGTGCAGAACACGATCAAAAACTGGATCTGGCAGTTACGGAGGATAGAGTGTATAAATTTTAGTTCCGCAACATCTTGAAAGACACGGTGTCTGGAAAACATTAAAAGCGGAAGATTAAAACCCAAAGGAAAGAGATCAAAAAATGGTTACACAAATCTTGAT
>JAFVQX010000032.1 GCA_017504585.1 Lentisphaeria bacterium | reverse complement strand
TATTATGTGAAGTCTTTGAGCAGAAAAATACAGATTTTTCCATAAAAACCTCTTGTTAAACTTTTTTAAGGTATTCTTTAGTTTCTGCAAATAAACATATTGCGCAAACCGATCGCTTAACATAATACATATTATGCGAAGCAATCACAGCGCTATGCCATGCTATATGACAAGTATACATCATAAAATAAAACTTGTCAAGTCTTATAACCATAATTTCTGAAAATATTGTTGCTCTGACGATTGCAAAAGTAAACACACACCGCTCCGAAAAAGTGTGCGCATTTACTTTATAAGAGGCGCAAAGTTCAAAAAGCGCAAAAAAATGTAAAAAAACCGTGTTTAAAATCAGGCAAAAATATATACTTGGTGTATATTGTATAAAATTGCAGTATTTTGAACTGAAATAACAACATAAAATTTCGGAGGTTTATCATGCAGGTACCGTTGCTCGATCTCGTTCCCCAATACAAAGCTCTTAAAGGCGAATTCATGAAGGTCATGGAAGAAGTCTGCGACTCCCAGCGTTTCATCCTCGGCGGCAAAGTCGAAGAGTTTGAAAAAGCTGCCGCCGCCTATTGCCAGACCAACGACAGTATCGGCGTGACCAGCGGTTCCGACGCTCTGATCATTGCGCTGATGGAAGCCAATATCGGTGCCGGCGATGAAGTCATCACCTCCACTTTCACCTTCTTTGCCACCGCCGGTGCCATTGTGCGCGTGGGGGCTACCCCGGTATTCTGCGACATCGACCCGGTAACGTTCAATATCGACGTGGATGCTGCCGCAAAAAAAGTTACCGCTAAAACCAAGGCGATCATCCCGGTGCACCTCTTCGGTCAGGCCGCGGATATGGACAAAGTCATGGATCTGGCAAAGAAAAACAATTTGATCGTTATCGAAGACGCCTGTCAGGCGATCGGTGCCGAATATAAAGGCAAGCGCGTGGGATCCATCGGCAACTTCGGCTGCTTCAGCTTCTTCCCCAGCAAAAACCTCGGCTGCTTCGGCGACGGCGGACTGGTTTCTGTGCAGTGCCCGGAACGGGCGAAACGTCTGCGTATGCTCCGCAATCACGGTCAGGGCGGTACTTATGTGCATAACATGGTTGGCGGCAACTTCCGGCTGGATGCATTGCAGGCGGCTGTGTTGTCGGTCAAACTGCCCTATCTGGATGACTGGAGCGCAGCCCGTCAGAAGAACGCTGCCGAATACGAAAAACTCTTTGCCGCCGCCGGTTTGGAAGGCAAGATCGTTACCCCAAAAGCCGCCGATTACGCCACCCGGCACATCTACAACCAGTACAGCATACTGGTCAAAGACGGCAAGCGGGATGCTCTGAAAGCTTATTTGCAGGAAAAATCCATCGGTTGTGCCGTTTATTACCCCCTCTGCCTGCACTTGCAGGAATGTTTCAAGGATCTGGGCGGCAAAGTTGGCGATTGCCCGGTGGCGGAAGCCATTTCAGGCGAAATTCTGGCTATTCCGATCTATCCCGAAAGCACCAGCGAAATGCGGGAATATGTGGTCAATACCATCAAAGAATTTTTTGCCAAATAAGCCATAACCCTCCGGAGAATTTGACGTGGGCAGACACCATCATCATCACCACCACAGCGATAAAGCAGAAAAACTCGACATGCGGGTATATTTCCGCTTGCTGGGGTATTCCAAAAAATACTGGAAACGCCTGACTTGCGGCTTGCTGGCCGGATTTCTGGTCGGCGGTTCGCTGCTGGCAGGCTTGCTGATGCTGCCGGAGATGGTGGAGTCGGCAATTCCCAGCGAAAACAAACAAGCCATCAAGATCTCTGCCGGAGCCGGCAGAGTGCTGTCGGCAATAAAAGATGATGCGGCGTGGCAGAAACTCTCCGAAGATGAAAAACTCCGCGCTATCGAACTGGCATTTGATCCCGCCAAAGGCGCCAAAGACCCCAAGCTGGTGAAACTGCTGGAAAAGATGCGCAGTTATGTCAAAAAATTCGATCTGCCCATCGAAGTTGGCGAATACGATCTGACCATAACCTATCCGCGCAAAACGGTGGTTCCGCTGATCGACCGCAACGGCAAACTGGCGTGGCAGGTTTTCGCCTTTTACGCATTGTTTTTTATTGCGGCATGGGTGATCAAAAATGTGGCAAGCTATGTGAACCACTACTGTATGCGCTCGGTGGGCGCCAAGGTCGTGTCGGATATGCGTGAAGAGATTTTCAGCTGCCTGACCCGGCAATCGCTGGCGTTTTACGGCGCCAACGATGTGGGTCAGCTGATCTCCCGCTGCACCACCGATACATCGTCGGTGGAAAGCGCCGTAGCCGACTCTATTGCCGATGCCACCCGCAGTCCGGTGGAGATCGCCGCCTGCGTTTCGGCTATGGTGATAATCAGCGTGCAGTACGGCAACTTTCTGTCGCTTACAGTGCTTTTGATCGGGATGCCCTTTCTGCTGCTGCCGCTGGTCATAGTCAGCCGCAAGATCCGCACGATCTACCGCAACAGCTTCAAAAAGATCGCCGATGTCACCAGCCGTATGCACGAAGTATTTACCGGCATCATGGTGGTCAAAGCCTACAATATGGAAGAAGCCGAACAGCAGAGCTTCCACCGGGAAAACCGCAAGTATCTGCGGACGGTCATCAAAGCTCTGCGCATCCAGCTCCTGATGGAGCCGCTGACTGAAACTGTATCCATTGCCGGAGCGCTGATCTTTTTGATCTACGCATACAGCAAGGGAGTGACCATCACCCAGCTTTCGGCCCTGATGGCTCCGGCGATCCTGGCATATCAGCCCATCAAAAAAATGGCAAAACTCGTTACATCGCTCCAGCGCAGCATGGCGGGCGCCGACCGGTATTTTGAAATCATCGACACCCACACCGAACTGCCGGAAAAAGCCAACGGTATAGAACTGACTAAATTTGAAAACTCCATCGAGTTCAACAATGTGGTTTTCGGTTATGCCGAACGCAATATTATCGACGGGGTATCTTTCAGCATCCCCAAGGGGTCGCTGGTGGCGGTGGTAGGCTCCACCGGTTCGGGCAAAACCACGATCGCCAACCTGATCGCCCGCTTTTACGATGTGCGTTCCGGCTCGGTAACTATCGACGGAATTGACGTGCGTGATTGCAATGTCAAGAGTTTGCGCCGGCTGATCGGTATAGTCAATCAGGATCCGCTGCTTTTCAACACCACCATTGCCGAAAATATTGCCTATGGTTGTCCGGAAGCCACCCGCGAAGATATCATCAAAGCCGCGACCGAAGCCAATGCCGATAATTTCATTACCGACGGCCGCCACAAAGAAAAGTACGATACAGTAGTTGGCGAAAAGGGCTTCCTGCTTTCCGGCGGCGAAAAACAACGCGTTGCCATTGCCCGCGCCATACTCAAAAACCCGCCCATATTGATCCTGGACGAAGCCACCAGCGCGCTGGATACTGTGACCGAACGCATGGTGCAGAATGCGCTTAACCGGGTGATGAGCAACCGTACCGTATTTGCCATTGCCCACCGGTTGAGTACGATCAAAAACGCCAATCAGATCATCGTGCTGGATAAAGGCAAAATCGTGGAACAGGGAACTCACGACGAACTGCTGCAAGCAGGCGGTGTCTATAAAAAACTGCACGATACACAGTTTGAAAAAAACGTGGATTAAATCCACTCCTTTCTGAACAACAGAAGATAAATCACGCTATGAAAGAAGCAAAGTTCCTGAAAAAACTCCCCTTATCGCATCCGGCTGTGCATTGCATAGGCATTGGCGGTATCGGCGTATCGGCTCTGGCAGAGTTGCTGCTGGAGGGAAACTTTGCCGTAAGCGGCAGCGATAGTGAACTTAACAGTATCTGCGAAGAACTGCAGAAAAAGGGTGCTGTTATCGCTCCTGCGGGGCACCGGGTGGAAAATCTTCCGGCAACCGGCTGCGGCGGAGCTGTAATGACTGCGGCAGTCAATATAAATAATGTGGAAGTCCGTGAACTGCTGCGGCGTGGCGTAATGGTTTGGAGCCGGGGGGAATTTCTGGCAGAGCTTGCCCGCTGCTATCAACGCCCGGTCATGGTTGCCGGTTCGCACGGTAAAAGCTCCACTGCGGCGATGCTGGGGTGGATCCTTACAGAAATGCACCTTGATCCGGGGTTGGTCATCGGAGCCAGATACAGCAATGACTCTTCCAATGCCCGTTTGGGCAGCGGCGATCTGCTGGTTGCCGAGTCCGACGAAAGCGACGGCACCCACAGTTTGAGCCACGGTGAATTGGCGCTGATAACCAATATTGACGGCGATCACGCATGGACAGCCGCCGCCCGGAGCGAACAGGAGCAGGAATTTCAGCGCTTTGCCCGGCAATTTACGCAAACTTTGTATATCGCCGAAGAAAATACCGACAGACTTTTGCAAGACATCCCCAACTGCCACGGTTTGCGTGGCGGCGAACTTGTTGAGCTGGAAGCCATGGCGCCGGATTTCATGCTGGGCTACGAAAGACGCAATGCAGCATTGGCGCTGGCGGCAGTAAAATACCTGAAGCTGGATATAAAAGCGGCAGCCGGAGCATTGCAAAGTTATCCGGGGATCAGAAGACGCCAGAGCGAGATCTGCCGCGGAACAGCTCCCACCGTGATCCTGCTGGAAGATTACGCCCACCACCCGCGGGAAGTGGCATCATCGCTGGAAGTGATCAGAACACGCTATGCGGCCAGCTCCATAACGCTGGTATTTCAGCCTCACCGTTACAAACGCTTGCAGCATTATTTTGATGATTTTGTAAAAATCTTGAGCGATAAAACTGTTGCAGTAAAGGTGCTGCCGGTGTTTTCCGCCTGGGACAATCCGGTGATCGATGCACCGGACAGCGCCCAACTTGCGCAAGCGATCAATACAGCCGGCGGCAATGCCGAGTTTTATGCCGGGATCACCGAAGATACGGCAAAGAAAATCTACGAAACCACACTTGCCGGCAATGAAAATGCGGTGATCGCTCTGATCGGAGCCGGTGATATTGAAAAGTTGACCCCATATCTGAAAAAGCTGATACTCCGGCAATAAAAGTTTTACCACCCGAGGAGGATTTTATTATGGCAGAATTAAAAAAGATACCCGGCGGCAGCGAAACCATCCTGATCGTAGACGACCACGAAACGATCTGGGATTTTCTTATCGAGGCGCTGCAGGAGTTGGGGTATTCGGTGCTTTTGGCAGAAAATGGACTCGACGCGGTGGAAATCTATCGGGAAAACCCCGGAGTGGTGGATCTGGTGCTGCTGGATATGATAATGCCCAAATGCGGCGGACATCAGGCGTTTTATCAGATACGGGAACTTGACCCCGATGCTAAAATATTGCTTTCCAGCGGATATGTTTCGGAAAACGAGGTGCAGGATCTGCTGCGTCAGGGTGCGTGCGGTTTTCTTTCCAAGCCGCACCGTATTGCCACTGTGGCACAAGCCATCCGCGATGCGCTGGATGGCAAAGCTCCCCAATCCTGATTTCAACCCGGGTCGTTTGCATGAATATCGGTACACTGTTCAGAGCCAAAGCTTCTAAAATCGTATTCGGCGGTGATGCCATCTCCCGGGTCGCCGGCGAAGTGGTCTTTACCCCCGGATTGATCTCCGGCGAAGAATTTGTGGGCAGGATCACCAGAACCAGCAAAGATTATGCCCGCGCGGAAGTAGTGGAAATCACCAGAAAGAGTCCCGAACGCATCCAAAGCATCTGTTCCGGCGCGGGGCGCTGCCCGGGGTGCGTATACGCCCATTGCAGTCATGCCGAAGAACAGCGCCAGAAACTCCGTCAGCTGCAGGATTTCCTGAAACCGCTGGGAGTAGCGCCCGAAATCGTGCAAGGTTATAAACTGGAAGAAGCCCCCGGCGAATATTACCGCAACAAGATCCGCCTGACCATGCGCAAAGCCGGCGGCGAAGCTCAACTGGGTTATGTGTTCCCCGATGGCCGCATGTACCGTATCGAACAATGCTGCCTGGCCAGTAAGGCGATCAATCAAAAGCTTTCGGAACTGCTCCCCGACAAGGGATTTATCGCCAGCTTGCACGACCGCATGACCGTAACATTCCGGGAGTCGGAAGATGGTGTGATACTCTATCGCAATACCCCGGGCAAAAACGCGCCGCTTTTGCGGGAAAAAGTGCTGAACAGAGATTTCATGCTGCCGCAGGATGGATTTTTTCAGGTAAATAAACATGGCAAGGATGCGTTGATCGAACTGGTTGCCGATGCGTTGAAAAAGAGTTCCTGTTCATATTTTATCGATGCCTATGCCGGGAGCGGACTCTTCGGTGCGGTGGCCTCCGCCACAGGCGTACCGTACGTTGTGGGGGTGGAAGAAAACCCGTCTTCAGCAGAAACCGCCCGGTTGAACTGGCAGAATTTTCAATGCAAAAAGTTCGACTTCCACACCGGCGATGCCGCAGTACTGCTTCCGGAAATATTGAACAATGCCCCCGCCGATGCGGTGGCGGTATTTGATCCTCCCCGGGGCGGGCTGGATGTCAAAGCGTTGCGCAGTCTGGCGCAAAGTCCTGTCCGGAACCTTATTTACATATCCTGTCATCCGGCAACACTGGTGCGGGATCTGGCACGGCTGCAGAAAAGTTCATTTACTGTCGATCAGGCACGCATGATCGACATGTTCCCCCGCAGCGCTCACTTCGAAACTTTTGTGCAACTGACCCGATAAACTTATGCCGAAAAAAACGCCAACAGAAAGAGCCGAACAAAAATCCAATACGCCGTCCTACGTTGGACATCGGGAACGTATCCGTATGCGTTTTCAGCGCAACGGCTTTGCCGGTATGATGGATTATGAAGTGCTTGAAGCACTCCTGACACTGGCGATCCCCCGGCGGGATGTAAAACAGTTGTCCAAACAGCTGATCGCCAAATACCGTACTGTTTCGGAGGTGTTGAGACAACCCATAGAAACGCTGGCAAAGTTTCCGGGGCTGGGCAAAACCAGCGCCATCAATCTGAAGATGTTTCTGGAGTGTACCCAATACTGTTTGCAGGAAAAGTGCCTGAAAACCAACCTGCTGGACGACTCCGGCAAACTCCGGGAGTTTGTGCGCATGAAACTGGGTGTAAGGTTCCACGAAAGTTATATGGCAATATTCCTGAACTCCCACAATTACCTGATAGACTACAAGATCATTGCCGAAGGCACCATCGACCGGGTACATACTTACGCCAGAAATATTTTGGAAATAGCTCTGAATATAGGAGCCAGCAAGGTTGTGCTGGTGCATAATCACCCGTCAGGTATATGTCTGCCCTCCGATGATGATTTGACCAGTACTTACTCGTGCTATAACGCCATGCAGCCGTCGGGAGTGATACTGGCGGATCATTTGATCGTCAGTCGAAGCGAATGTTTCAGTTTCAAAGATCACCAGATAGATCTTTCAGGACCTCCGGAGAAGAAAAACGATGCAAACTAACAATATTACGCCGGAACAGCGCGCCGTCATGATCGGCGAAGTCATCCTCGAAGCCCGCAGTATCGAAGGCAAACTCCATAAAATATGCGGCACTTCCGAGGTTGCCGGTATCCATGCGTTGACCGAACTTCTGGCAAACAAGCTGCCGGAAGATCTGAAAAATCAACTGCATTACATAGCCACCATCCGCAATCACGCCGCTCACGAAGAGAGCTTTGTGCAAAGCATAGGAGAGTTCAAGAGCTTCCAAAACTGCGTCAGAGAAGTCAAAGCAACTCTGGAACGGCTTTACCCCGAACAGGATACGCCGCAAACAGAGCAGAACGATGCCCAAGACGATTGGGAAAAACGCGTGGCAGTTGAGCGGGAACTTTGCGAAGCAATGACAAAAAAACTCTCCACACTGGGTTTTATTCCGGTGCTGGGCAATGTGTATTTGATCTATGTATTGCTGCTTGCCGTATTCTATCAGGGGTTTCTGGTGCTGCTGGCCGGACTTTACGCTTGCTCCATAGTGCTGGGTTACGAAGGATGGCAATCCGCAGCCGACCGGGGGCTGCTTTATGTGGGAGCCGGAGCCTTTGCCTTTGCCTACATCGCCGTAGCCGTTTTGTGGTATAAATCGCCGGTCAGACGACTGCCCAAAGTACTGGGGATCGTGCCGGTACTCAACGCCATATATCTGCCGGTGCGCTGGCTGCGGGATCTGCATTGGGGCAAGTTTCTGATTTCATCTTTTGGTATAGCATTGTTCATTGCGGGGGTGGTGCTGCTGCTCAAGGGCATTTACAACTACGGAGCGCTGGCGATCGCGCTCAACTGGGTCTGCAGTTTGACCGCAGCAGTCTTGCGGGGTAAGAAGCTATGAGCAGCTTATTGCGCAAAATGGAACTGCTTGCCCCGGCAGGCAATCTGGAAACTGCCGTTGCCGCTTTCCGGGCGGGAGCCGACGCCGTTTATCTGGGATTGGGCAAGTTCAACGCCCGCAACCGGGCAGAAAATTTTGATCAGAAATCGCTGGCAAAACTTTTGGACTTTGCCCATTCGCTGAAGAAAAAAGTCTATCTCACGCTCAATACACTTATCACCGAACAGGAACTGCCGGAACTTTTTACGCAAATAGCAGCGATCGCCCAACTGCCGCTGGATGCAGTCATTGTGCAGGATCTGGGGGTGTTGTATATACTGCGCAGATATTTTCCGCACATAACGGTACATGCCTCCACCCAGATGAATATACATAACTCCTGCGGCATAAAATTATTGGAACATCTGGGGGTAAAGCGGGTAATTCTGGAGCGGCAGATCACGCTGGAAGAATTGACAAAGATTTCGCAGTCAACAACCATGGAGCTGGAAGTATTTATCCACGGGTCGCTCTGTTTGAGTCTTTCCGGCCGCTGTCTGCTGTCAAATTACGCCGAAAAGGCCTCCGGCAACCGGGGCATGTGCCGTCAGCTCTGCCGCCGGAATTATAAAACCAGCGAAAATGCCCCGATCCGCGCCGCCCTTTCCCCCCGGGATATGCAATGTATGGAGCTTTTGCCCAAACTGGCCGAACTCAATATCGCTTCTCTGAAGATCGAAGGTCGTCTGCGGGGGCCGGATTATGTGGTGCCGGTGGTCAAAGCCTACCGGCAGGCGCTGGATGGATTGCCGGAAATCTCCGGAGAAGCATTGACCATGATCCGCCGTACCATCTCGCGCCCGACTTCCAGCGGGGCATATCACGGATTTGACCGGATGCTGGACAAAG
The DNA here is from genome assembly GCA_017504585.1 of Lentisphaeria bacterium. Classification (GTDB taxonomy): domain Bacteria; phylum Verrucomicrobiota; class Lentisphaeria; order Victivallales; family Victivallaceae; genus SIG78. Next base: position 11,078 of record JAFVQX010000032.1, on the reverse strand, counting down.
TTCCTCAAGCGGTTTTCGGCTGTAATGTGGGGGTGATCAAATCCTGCGGCAGAAACGGTTTGACAGTGCTGTTGACCGGGCGCATACATCTGGGCGACAAACTGCGGGTGGTAACTGCAACCAATGCCAGCATAGCGGGTTTTGAGCTTACAGAAATATTGTTGAACGGCAAAAGCTGTTCCAGCGCCAACTCCGGCAAACTGGTCACCATCCCCGGCAAATATCCCTTTATGGAAGGCGAAAATCACCTGTATAAAATCGGCGAAAACGGTTATGATCACAAGCGTCAGGCAGCCAGTCTTGCCGAAGCGCTGCAAATAGTGCCGCTGGCGTTGGAACTGGACGATCAGGGGTTGCATATAAGTTCGCCAATGGTGCCGGAGTTTGAATTTCACAGCGAGAGTTTTGCCGCCGCCCAGCGCTGCAGTGTTACAGCCGATGATCTGCAAAGTGTCTTCAGCACCGCCAGCGGTCAATGGCGCGGCGAAGTAAAAAGTGTAAAAATTTCCGGCGAATGGTTCATCCCCAAAAGCGTACTCAAAGATTTGAAAAAAGAACTCTTTACCGCATTGCTCCCGCACCTGAAAGCCGCCGGTGCCGCCAGTGCCCAGTCCCGGGCAATGCTGAAATTTCAGCGGGATCACCGGAGCATGATCCCGGCGGCACAAACGCTGCATCTGCCGGAAAATACGCTGCATATACCCGGTTTTATTGCCGAAGGCGATCTGGAAAAATACCGCAATATCATCCGGCAGGCGGCACGGCAAAACTGCAGAAGTTTTGCCGTGGGGTCACTGCACGGATTTATGCTGCTCAAAGAAGCGCTCGGCTTGCTGAAAGATATCGATATTTACGCAGTTTACCCGCTGGCGGCCGCCAATTCGCAAGCGGTCAAACTTTTGGAGTATCTTAAATGCAAAGCAGTTATGCCGTGGGTAGAGCTGCCGTCAAGCGCAAAAGAAAAACTCTTTGAGCACAGCACGCTGCCCCTGCTCGATCTGCCGGAAAAGTGCGAGCTGCTGGCTACGCGCATACCGCTGAAAGATAAAGTATTGCTGGATAAAAACCAACAGCGCTATCATGTGGAGTACGACCCGGATGAAAAACTCTACAAGCTTTACGGCGATAGCGATGCGTTGAAAAACTTTGCCGGAAACGATATTTACTGATCCGCCAGCCGCCGCGGCAGATTGCTCACCCGCACCGTCACTTTGCTCAAAGCCGAAGCCAAGACCTTCTCTGAACCGACACAGCAAAGTTTTTTCTCGGCGCGGGTCATGGCAGTATAGACCATTTCCCGGGTCATAAGCGGGCAATCCTCTTCGGGCATAACAAACAATACTTCGCCAAAGCCCGATCCCTGGGATTTATGGACACTCATGGCAAAAACCGGTTCGTATTCCGGCAGTTCCGCCGGGGCAAAACCGTGATCGATCCCCTCAAAAAACACCTTTACCGTGCCATCAGGTGTCCGGCAGCTTATGCCGATATCGCCATTGACCAGTCCCAGATGGTAATCGTTGCGTTTGACCAATATCGCCATGCCGGGATCGTTTATGCTCCGGAGCTGGAGTATAAGCATACAAACTGCGTTGAGTTTTTCAATACCGCAACTGCCTTTGTAAGTTACTGCCAACAGTTTGAATTTATTGAGCAAGGCAAAAGCTTTGTTCATCGCTTCTGCCGAACCGTCGGAGCACAGCGGCACAAGATCCAGTAAACTTTCGCCGCCTGCCAGTCGGGGCTGCGCAAATTTCTTTTGCAGCAAATGCCGCAAATCGGTAGAGCCCGGAGTCAGAAACTCGAATTCATCGCCTTTAAGCTTAACGATCTCCCGGCCGACGGCGGCGGCATCGCCGGAGATATTCAGATCGCGGATCATGCCCGAAACCGTGCCCAGCAGAGGCGAACTTTGAGCAAAGCGGTGATTTTCCAGCAGTTCGATCAAACAACCGTTCAGCGGCAGATTCCGGTGCCGGGAACTCAAGCTTTGTACGGTTTGCGCCTGCCAGGAGGTCTGCTCATAAAACAAATCAGCAGTTTTTTTGTCCACCGCATTGGGTTCGGCAACATCGCAAATATCCGCCATGACCGCCCCGGCATCCACACTGGCAAGCTGATAACGGTCGCCCAGCAATATCAAATCGGCATGTTCCGGTAAAGCCTCCAGCAAGCGCGCCATAAGATCCTGCGACACCATGGAACACTCGTCCACCAGCAGCAGATCGCAATTCAGCGGCGACAGCGCATTGCTTTTGAACTCATGGCTGTTGCGGCGGCTGCCCAGCAGCGAATGGATGGTACTGCAATCCAAATCACCGATCCGTTTTTTCACCAAATCATGACTGTTGAGTTTGTCCAGATTTCCGGCTATGGAGTCTTTAAGACGCATTGCCGCTTTGGCGGTGGGGGCGGCTAATTTTATTTCAAGCTCCGGCTTCTGTTCCAGCTTCAGAGCCAGTATGGCGGTCGCTACCGTGGTTTTGCCGGTACCCGGCCCGCCGGAAACCACCAGCAATCGCCGCTGCAAAGCATTTGCCACCGCCAACTGCTGAAAGTCGATTGCCGGGTGTTCTGCGGTGCTTTTAAAATACGTCATAAGTTTTTGTATCTTGCGGGGCATCAGCTTCGGCAGCGGCAGAAGCTCCTTTGACCGGGCTTTCAGTTCCCGGGCAATGGAAGACTCAAACGACCATTGGCGCTCAAGATAACAGCAGTTGTCCTGATCCAGCACCAGAAGCGAACTTGCGATCTTTTCGGGAGTATCGACTCCGGCCCGGGCGACCACCCGGCGGACTTCCGGTAGCTCCCAGGCAGTCAGAAATCGCTCCATATCCGGCAGAGTTATGCAATTTGCCCGGTCGGACACACTGACAAGTTCCTGCCCCGCAAAGTCATGGAGTTTACAGCACACATACTGTTTGAGCGAACTCTGACATGTCAGCACCATCGCCCAATAAAGTTCCACACACTGCACCCCGGCAGTTCGCAAAATCATATCGCCCATAACTTGCGAAGCCGTATCGAATATGCCGCTGTGATGCACAAACTCCCGTGCGGCGCTCATTTCACCATTTCCGCAATCAAGTTTCATCTGGTCACCTCCCCGCTGCCGGCGGTAAGAATATCCAGCAGGTCGCGCACCGTCTGATAAGGCACCCGGGCAGAAAAAACTCCACCAGCATTTTCCAGACACATCCCCCGCAAAAATATGTAATAAACCCCGCCGATATACCGTTCGTAAAGCGCCTGATCAAAAGGCTTTTTCAGTTGGTGTTCCAAAAATCTGACCAGTGCCGCCAGATAACACAAATACTGCAGCGGATAGTGTTTGCTATACATCTCCATTTTAAGCTCTTTACCGTAAAATGCCGATGCTTTACCGGCAAGGTCGTTGGACTTCCAGTCGGCAATGTAAAATTTGCCTTTGTATTCAAAAACCAGATCAATGAACCCGGTAAAAAAACCGCCGTCCATCCGGAAAAACTCATCCCCCGCCGGAGCGGCATTGAATTCAGACAGCATATACTCCCGCACCGCACCGCACAAGGCAGAAAACTCAAAACCCTGCGGCGAATTGAGCATAAATTCAAACTCTTTAAGAGTACGCTCCCGGGGAATATCTTTCAGCGCCGCACCGCAAGGCAGCTTGTACTGCAAAAGACGTTTGAACATTTCGTGCGCCGCCTGATGATGCACCGGATCATTAAAGCCGTACAACTTCATAACACGTTCTACATCAGATAACTCAATACCCTCGGTAAAATCGCATTTTTCCAGTATCATGTGCCATGCATTGCCCACTCCCGCGCCCCGGGGGACCGCCCAGATACCGCCTTGCATATACTGTGTTTCGCCGGAAAAACCATCTTCATTCTCGCCGGCAAGTTCGTCGCTGCTGTCGTGGTCAAAGGCTTCTTCATCCCAATTACGGACCATGTTATTTGCCGCCGAGTGTACGGGCAGCGAAGAGTAGCTCATGATCTTCCAGCTGTCGGCAACCGGGGTGACCGGCTCGGGCGGAACCAGCTTGATATCATCCACCGGCGAAGTATATATACCGGGCAAATCGCTGCCGAAAGGTTCCGCAGCAGTCATATTTTCCGGCAAAGTTATTTCAGGCAGCTCAAAGTCGCTCCGCAGCCCCAGAAATCCGGCAAGATCATCTTCCAAACTCTGGCCGGCGCCATGCTGCATGGCAAAAAGCCAGTGCATGGGGGTTCGTTCGATGGCTTTTTTATTGCACGATACTTTGCCCCAGCTGATCCGGCAAAAACAGCAGGAGCGGGTAACTGCCACATAGACCAGACGCATGATCTCCTGCAATTCTTCAATGCCGGCAGCAAGAGTGCCGGTTTTGTCCAACTTATCGGGATTGCAAAAAATTTTGTTCTGCCGGTGATAAACTTTCAGATCATCCCGGGTCAGCGGGCTGCGCGCCGCCAGCTGGGGCAGAAAAACCACCGGAAACTGCAACCCTTTGGAGCTGTGGATCGTCATAAGTTTGACTGCCGCACGGTCGGACTCCAGCATTTCCATACTTTCATCGTCGTATTCGGAACGCAAACACTTTTCCTGCAAAAAGTTCAGCACGCCCCGGGGCGGCAGGCTCATGCGTTGTTCGGCGGCACTCAACAGGTCCCCCAGCTGGGTATAATTGGTCAACTTGCGTTCGCCGCCGAGTTGGACGATCAGACGTTTTTTAAGATCAAATTTTTCGAAAAGCAAACGCATGAAAGCGGCGGTACCATTTTCGTGCCAGCATTGCGCCAACGCCATGATATCCAGACGCCGCAACAGCAGTTTTTCCTTATTTTCCACCAAAGCTGCATCCAGATCGGCCAAACTCATGCCGCCGATTTCGCTCAACAGCATTTCCCGCAGCAAAGTTCCCGAGCCGTTATCCAGCACGCTTCGCATCACTTGCAGCAGCACCGCAGCTTCGGGCGAACTCCAGATACCGCTTTTGCGTTCGCCGATGACCGGGATATTGTATTTTTCAAGCTCGCGGCGAATGTTATCCAGCACATATCCGTCGTACGCCAAAACCGCTATATCGCCGGGGGTAAGGGGCCGCATCGCCCCGTTATCTGGAATGGAATAGCGCCCATCTTTAAGCATCAGCGCGATTTCCCGGGCGCACTTTTTCTGCAGTTCTTCGCTGCTTGCGGCAGGCTGATGATCCAGCAGCAGCGGGTGTGCGATTTCCTCATTCTCAAAGGCTATGCCCGGCGGATCGTCTTCGGGAGCGAATGCTTTGTTAAAGAATATTTCATCCGAAGCAAAAGTGTGATCATGCTCAAAAAAGCGGTTGAATTCATTTATCAGCCGTGCCGAACTGCGGTAATTTATATCCAGCGTAAAAATCTTGCCGCCGACAGCCTGGCACTCATTCCGGGCTGTCATATAAGCTGCCAGATCGCCGCCCCGGAAAGAGTAGATCGCCTGCTTGGGGTCGCCGACCATAAAGAATGCCGGATGCTCCCGCTCCACAAAGACCGCCTTGAATATGCCGTACTGCACTGCGTCGGTATCCTGAAACTCATCAATAATACCGATGTGGTACTTTTTCTGCATAAGTTTGCGGAACGGCATCTGCTGTACGGCATCGTATACTTTCAGCAAAAGATCATCAAAACTCTGGAAATTCTCCTGCTCTTTGCAAAGTTCCAGATTAGTGCGCACAAACTCCCATGCCTTCTGCTGCAAAAACACCTTGCAGTCTATATCGATGATCTGGCAGAACTCTTGAGCAAGCAGAAAGATCTCTTCGCTTTTTATCAACTCATTTATTCGTAAATTGTGCTTGCCGGCAGCCTTGCCCCGGTCAAGAAAATTATCCGGATGCAAAAGTTTGCCTGCCCGATAACACATTTCTGCGGTGCAAGCAGGATCGCTGTGCAGCTCATCTAAAGTTTTCAGACAAAGATCCAGATACTCTTCGCCGCTGTAAGAACCAATTTTGTTCAGGCACCCGCGCATAGAGCCCAGCGGCACGGTGTAACTGCCGCATTTGCATAAACGTTTCTGCAAATCAGCGATCTTTGCCCGGAGTCCGGCAGTGTCAGCATAAGCCGGACGCAAGTTGTTAAGCTCCAGCTTATGATGCCGGAGCATGGTATTGATAAAATCCAGCAACTCCCGGGGCATAAGATTATCCACACACGGCAATTTATCATCGCCCAGCCGGTAGATGCGGCAGAAGTCGCTCAAGAGTTTATCCACATAGCCGGAGATGTTTTTTTCCAGCCGCACATGGAATGCCACCGATCCGGCAAAAGCGTTTTCGCTCAAGATCCTGCCGCAGAAACCGTGGATAGTCGATACCATGTTGTCATCAAAATTCTGCAAAGCTGCTTTCAAACGGCTCAACTGCACATCCCGCGGTATCGCCAGCCGATCGAAACGCTCCAGCAGCTCCTCCACGCGTTTTTGCTGCGAAGATCCGGCAGAAAGTTTGCCTTCCAGCGCCTCGCAAAGCAAAAGCAGTATGGTGCGCAGCCGGTCGGTAAGTTCCCGTGCCGCTTTATCGGTAAAAGTCACGATCACAATACCGTTTATCGGCAGGGCTTTTTCCACGATCAACCGTGCCGCCAGATTTTGTATGTTGTAAGTCTTGCCGGTACCGGCGGAGGCTTCGATCAAATTCACCCCGTTCAAATCGATATTCACCGAGTCCAGCCGGGGCAGTTTATTGAAATTGCTCATAAACTCAACTCCCCGATTTCAATATCGCCGTACAGCTTTTGGGCGTAAAAAACAAATTCTTCCTGAAAAACCGGATCTTTCCAATCTTCTTTGCTGAAAAACGCCTGTACTTCGGGTTCAAAAACATCGCCGTATTGGTAATAGGCATTGCAGAACTTTTTGCCGGCGGCGGCCATATCTTTATAAAGTGCCGAAGATTTTTCAAAAAGTGCCAGCACCCGGTCGCGGGGTTCCGAGGCTATGGCAAGGAGTTCCCGCAGCTTTACAACGGCAGCTTGCATCGACACTGGTTTTATATAGCGCGTCACATATTCTCCATGCTCCAGATTTATCATCCTGGCTCCGACTTCGGCAAACATATCCCCGGAACCCGCCGCGGCCAGCAGTGTGCCCAGCACCGCGGGCAATGCAGTGCGCCCATCATAACCGCCCCAGCGGTAAGCGATCACATTTTTGCCGTCAGGAGTCATATTCACCATGCCGCTGATGCAGCAATCAGCTGAAATTTTAAAAGATACGGGGCGTCTTTCCACAGTAGAAAGAATATCTTTCCACTCTGCGGGCAGTTCCGGCAGTTTTCCGGCACATTGCAGAAAACTCTTTTCGCCCATGCTCCCCGGCGGCAGCATATTGCTGCGGCGGGCGTACTCCAAAGTCTGCTGGTCAGAGCGCTCCGCCAGGTGCATTTTCACCAAAAGATCATTAAGCGCCCATTCCCCCAGATTATCCAGCTCAAAAATTTCATCATTGGTCATTTCATTATCTTTCTGATAATAAAGCCCCAGCTGGTTGCGCGCCACAAAGCGGCTGTGGCAACTGAAAAAACTTTTAAGCGTATCCAAACTTATGGAGCCTTCCAGCAGCAGCGGCTGGATCACTCCGGGCAGAATATCCTGCCGGACGACTTTTTCAGCCGAATTCCGGCGCACCATTAATGCTTCGTAATTATCCATCGCCAGCGAGCGGCAGGGGGAACTGCTGCAGTAATAAACTTCGTCGATGCCGGAAACCTTGTGCTTGAACTCGGTCAGACCGAAGGCATTGGACAAATATCCGGCAACTTCGCTCAAAGGCGCACAAGGCGCCATCGGCTGATTATCACGCGGGCTCTGCCCCTGATAAAACAGCAAAAGATTGCTGCGGGCAGATAAAAGCGCCTCCAAAAGCAAATACCGGTCCTGTACTGCCAAATTGCGGTCGCCGGGCAGCGGAGCTTCGGCGATCAGGTCAAAACCCACGGTGTTATTGCGCCGGGGGAATGTGTTTTCGTTCAAATCTATGACTGCCACTACTTTGCGCGGAATACTGCGCATGGGCGTCATGCGGCAGAAAGTGATCCTGCCCCGCAAAAATTTACCTTTTACGCTCTCGTCTTCCAGATTGTCCTGCAGCATTTCCCAGGCGGCATTCAGCGGATAAAGCCCGGGGGCGCACCTGTCGTGGGCCATGATTTTCAATTCGTTGACCGCTCCGCGCAGCGAAGTAAGGGCGGTAGCCGAAGCATTGCTGTTGTCAAAAAAGTCATTGAGCATTTTCTCAAAAATTTCGCTCCACTGACTTACCGTAGCGGGCTTGGCAACAGCAGCGGCAAGTCCGGCAAGATTTTCCAGCAGCCTGACCACCCGGGCAAAGGCTTCGATCTCGCCGCCTTCCAATGCTTCCACACTGCTGATACCTCCCGGCAGTACCGGTATTTCGGAATTTTGCCGGTTTGCCCACCCTGCCAGCAGCCGGTCGATGGCGTGCTGCCAGCTGAACTCCGGAAAATCCGATTTGCAGAATTTCTGCCGGGTGGTGCCGTCAAAACCCCACCGAGCCCCGGCATCGTAAAGCAGCCGGGCGATATGTTCCATGCCGCCCTCGGGGAGCTTCAGCAGATCGGAAACCATCGCAAGATCCATAAACGCCATAACTTCCGAATACTCAAATCTGCCTGACGCCAACTCCAGCGCCCGGCGGAAAACTTCCAGCGCCATCATCTTATCCCCCGGCGGCACATCGGCAATGCTGTAAACATCTTTTAAAGCGCCGCTGCCGAATACCGATTTAATGACCGGCACGCACCGGTTTATATCCGGCGCCATAACGATAATATCCCGCGGAGCCACTCCTGACTTGATCAATTTAAGCAATTCATCGTGCAGAACTTCCAGCTGCCGCCGCAGACTGTGGCAGTTGTGGATGGCTATGGAGTTGTCGTTTTTAAGATCATGACGCACTTGCCCGATCAAATCCGATGCCGCATTTTCCCCGACTTCACGCCGGTCGAAGAGATGGCGTATATCATATTGCATGATCTCCAGCATGGTGCTGCCAGCGGGGTAGTCATCGGGGGCGAGAAATCCATCGGCTTCCAGCTGGCCGGTGATGACATCATGACTCATCAGCGCCGAAAAAAATCCCCGGCCCTGCCGCCCCAGCGTTTGCAGCAGCGGATTGCCCGCTTCGGCAATATCCCACGCCGCCGGACAAGTGACCTGCCGGGGAGAGTCCTGATATTCCCAATACTCATCGCAAACCGTAAGATAAAAAAAGTTCACCCGGCAGTATTCCGCCAGCCGGACAAAAATATCCAGAAATACCGGCGCCATCGCCCCCACCCCGAAAACCGAAAGTTCTCCGGGCAGTTTTGCGATCTCTTCGCCGGTCAGTTTTCCGGTAAGAAACTGCCGGAAAAAGTGATCGCGGCCGGGAGTTTTTTCGCCGAAAAGCTCATAATAAAGCACTTTCTGCCAGCTGCTTTGATCCCAATCATTTTCAAAAAGCTTTGCCGGATCAGCCGCCCGGAAAAGCTGGTAATCTTCAAAAAGTCCGGCGATCTTGCCGGCAAGCTGCCAGCGTTTCAGGGGGTTGTTGCGGCCGTTGACATATTTCTGCAAGCCGGGCACCTGATTTTGCACAAACTCTTTGTCGCACAACCGGCGCATGATCTCGCGCTGCATATATTGCACGTTGCTGCGGCGCAAAGCGGCATAAAACTTTTCGCCGTAAAGCGTACCCAGAAGATTATTGATGAAGCTGTTAAGATAAATCGTCTGCAAATTCGCCGCGATTTGGCTGTGTTCTGCCAGAAACTGCTGCAAATACTCCCCCATGCCCCGGGTATGCACGATCACCGTATGCCCGGCAAGCAAAGCTGCAGAATCATCCCCCGCAGGAGCTGCCGCCGGCAAGTCATAAACTTCGGCAGCAAAACGCCCGGCAAGATTTTCGAGTCTGCATTCTTTGTAGAGATAAAATGCCATAGTTTAAGCCGTATGTGCTCCCAATATCATTAATTATACATAATTCATACAATAGCAGAAATTCCGCAAAAGTAAACCCATTTACCGGCAGATATCTTATACTTTTTGCAAAAATGCTCTTTTTTAAAGCTATTGCAGCCGGGGGTTCTCCTGATTTTTGACTTACGGTTTTATGCGGGCAATGCGCTCTGTTATTAAAGTATTTACTGCCAGCTGCATGTCCTCCGGCAAAAAAGATTCCTGCAGAGTTTCCGGCAAAAACTTTTCCAGCGAATCAGTGATGCGTTGAACAGCCTTTCTGATTTGAACTTCATTTAATTTCAATGAAACGCCGAAAGTTTCAAAATCGCTGCGTTTCAAACGGTTCTTTTTGCCGTTGAGCGTCAGTGCCAACTCTTCTGTATCCTGCGGAAGAATAACTTTGACCGGCACCAGATCATACGCCGGACTCAATTCCCATTTTCCGTTTTTCTGCTGGAGAAGTGAAAAGTTTTTCAGATGCATGTCGGAGTTGCCTGTCAAAAAGCAGAAAAGTGCCAACTCAAAATAACGTATGACGTCCAATCCCGGAACACTTGAATACTCCCGAAGTGCCTTGCCGATCTGCTCCATTGATCCGTGATATTTTTGTGAAGTCATCTTATTGAGGATCTGGCAGAAATCTTCCATGTGAAACATCTGCTTTTTTTGCCGATCCATGCGGCTGGTGATATATGCCAGCTCGCCGGATTTCAGCGGAATAAGTCCAAAGTCCGCAACAGTTATTTTGCATTTTCTGGCAAGCAGCATACAAAAATGCTCTGCTTCCGGGAGATTTTTCCACTGCGGCGATTGAGGTTTGAGTATATAATTACCAGCCAGACCGACCAGTGTCAGCCGGGAAGCAGTATCCTTTGCGCCCCGTTCCAGATGCAGAGAAAGTTTCGGCTGTACCCCCGGAACAGAAAATCCGGTCAAGGATAGTGTTTTTTGCCAGTTCATTCAATTCTTCAAGCGTATAATTCAACGCCGGGATCTGCTGTGATCCGAAAAGTTTTTTGGCACAGCTTTTATGATAAAAGGAGGCAGCTTCATCAAGAGCTTTTCCACAGCAAAGACAACGATCAATCTGCATATTTCACCTCC
>JAFVQX010000031.1 GCA_017504585.1 Lentisphaeria bacterium | reverse complement strand
GATCAATAATTTGCACCGATAAAAGTATCAAACCTTCTGTGGCGCCGGATACAGTAAAAACTTTTGTACTGACCGGACCTGTTGCTGTAACTTATTTGCCGGAAAATGCAACCGCGCTGCCCGAGGATTTTTATAAAGCGTGCAGTACCGGGGTTTTATGGAGCGCGGATGGCAAGTTCCTGCTTTGGAATGCGTTGAATCAGGACAAATACTCTGTTGTATCGCTGTGGCCGCCGGCGGTTTCGGGGGAGGCAATGGTTATGGGCAGGGCCGGGTTGCTGGCGGAGTTGAAAAAACTGCCGGCTGTGAAACTGAAGCTCAAGCCCGGTGTCACCCGGGAAATCTCCACCGGAAAACTGCGCGCATTTACTGATTTGGCAGTCAATGCCGTATTGATCGGATATCTGCTGCGGAAGACTTTGCTGGAAGTCATTATATATATAGCTATGTTTGCCGGAGTTACGGTACTTATGAATTTAGGTCGTCCGCGGCGTTCCCCATTGAAAGAACTGGTAGTGTTGGCGATCTACGCCGGATTTCCGCCCATGCTTATCGGCAGCGCGGCAGAAGCATTGAGGCTGCCTTTTTTGAATTTTAACATGATATATGTATTGGGTATGACCTTTTATCTGATCGTGATCATGAACCGCCTGGAACGGCTCCGGCAGGAGCAGCAATGGCGGGAAGAAGGTCAATGAAATTTTTGGAAAGGGATTATATTGTGCAGAAAGATGATTTTTGCCGGATCGTAAACTGGTATCCGGTTTTGGGCGAACACAGTTTGTTGACCGTGTTTTTAAAATTGACTGCTGAAGATGTAAAACTTCTTGCCGATGGTATCGGCGAGGGGGAAGCAACGGTTGCGGTCATCGGTCGGCTCAAGAAAGTCATGCGGGGCGGCGCGTTTGATAACTATTTTATTTCCACAGATTTGTGTTCGCCGACCGACACGGAGCGTTTTGAAGCCAAACGGGGAGCAGTGCACTCGGCAGAAAGTGCGTGGTATTTTCTTGCCAACTCTGCCAAAGTCCGTCAGGCGGCAGCTGCCGGCGATGTGGAATATCTGGCGATCAGACCTTTTGTTCGCATCGACCGCACCCGTGAGTTCAGATTGTTTATCAAAGCTGGCGAACTGCGTGCCATGAGCCAATATAATCTGACGCGGCATTTCCGCCGTTTGGAAGGAATCAAAGAAGATTTGTATGCCAGTGTATGCCAATGGTTTGAACAGATCAAAGGCAATTTGCCGATCAAAGATGTGGTGATGGATATTTTTCTGGAAAGCGACGACAAGACGGTCAAGATCGTTGACTTGAATTGCTGGGGATCACCCACTGATCCTCTGCTGCTGCGGACTTTTGAACAGGATTGGGATGCGGTTTCGGGCATTAAGCTGATGTTGCCGCCCACCAGAATATCCGGCGATGTGGCTGTAAGTTTTTAATTTTATTTTCGGGGATGCTGCAATGAAAATAATGCTGTTTTTCTACAACTTGGTTCTGCCATTGGGTTTTGTGTTTTTTGTGCCGGGATTGCTGTGGAAGCTCTGGCGCCGACCGGGGTGGAAAAAGACCTTCGGCGAACGCTTTGCTTGTTACAAAAAAGAACGCAAAGCAGAACTTGAAGCATATAAAAACGGTATTTGGATCCATGCCGTCAGTGTGGGCGAAAGCGTTATCGCTCTGGCATTAAGCAAAAAATTGCGCGTTGCTTACCCCGATCTGCCTATTGTTATATCCACCGGTACCACCACGGGACAGGAACTGGTGCGCAAACAATTGCCGGAAGGTGCGGCTGCCATATTCTGCCCCATGGATTTTCTCTGGATGGTCAAAAAAGTTTTGCGGATGCTCAAGCCGCAGATGCTGGTGATTTTTGAAACAGAAATCTGGCCCAATTTGATCGTTCAGTCAAAAAAACAAGGCGTTAAAACTGCTTTGGTCAATGCGCGGCTTTCGGATCATTCGGCAAAAGGGTATAACCGGTTTAAGTTTTTCTTTGCCCCGCTGCTGGCAAAGTTTGATGTTATTGCATCTCAAAGCGAGGGCGATAAAGAGCGTTTTCTGCAAGTGTCGCCCCAGGCGAATGTGCAGAATTGCGGTAATCTGAAGTTCGATCAAAGCGTTCCGGCTGATCTTCAGGCAGTTGATCTGGCTGAATATTTTGGCGAAGGCGAATACAAAGTCGTTCTGGGCGCCAGCACGCACCCCGGCGAAGAAGCGGTGATCGCTGCAAGTTTTAAGGAGCTTTATCAAGCCGACGATAAACTCCGGCTGGTGCTGATCCCCCGACATGCCGAACGGGGCGAAGAAGTTATGCAAGCTATGGCAAAGTTGGAAATCCCCACCGCCCGCCGCAGCAACGGCGAACGCGCCGGAGGAGAAAAGATACTCTGTCTTTTGGCATATACCACCGGCGAAATGCTTAAATTTATGAAAGGATCTGACGTTGTGATCATGGGCAAAAGTATTGCCGGACACGACGAAGGACATAATCTTATTGAACCGGCATTGCTGAAAAAAGCTGTCGTTACCGGCAGCGTGCTGCGCAATTTCCGCTTTCTGCTGCAAGTCCTGACCGGCAAAGATGCCATCAAAACCATTGCTTCCGACAGCGAATTGACTGGCGTTTTAGCTGAATTGCTCAATAATGACGATTTGCGCAACGAGCTTGGCAATAAGGCTTTTGCCGCAATTTCGGAACACTCCGGGGCAACGGATAAGACCCTGGCGGTTCTGGGTAAACTCTTTTGATGAATATACCCGATCTATCCATATACCCGGTAACACAAGTTGCCGGTCAGGTGCGGGAGGCTCTTGCTCAACACAAAAAAGCGGTATTGAGTTCGCCCACCGGTTCCGGTAAAAGTACGGTATTGCCCTTATTGCTTTTAAACGAACCGTGGCTGGCTGGGCGCAAGATCATTATGCTGGAACCCCGACGGATCGCTGCTTATGCCGCAGCCAATCAGCTGGCACGCAACTTGGGGTGCGAATTGGGTACTCTGGTGGGGTACCGTATGCGCCTTGACCGCAAAGTGTCGGCAAATACGCGTATAGAAGTTGTTACCGAAGGTATGCTTACAGCGCAAATCCAGCGCGATCCGGAATTGTCCGGAGTGGGGCTGATAATCTTTGATGAATTCCATGAACGCAGTCTGCAATCCGATCTTGCATTGGCTCTTGCGCTGGATACATGCGAGGCGTTGCGGGAGGATCTGCGAATTCTTGCCATGTCGGCAACGATCGACTGCAGTAAAACAGCGGAAATTCTGGACAATGCCCCGGTCATAGAGAGTCAGGGGCGATCTTATCCGGTGGATATAAAGTATTTGCCGCGGCGTACGGATATGACTTTAAGCGAAAATGTTGCCAATGCTGTCGGACTGGCTTACAAGGAAAATTCCGGCAGTATATTGGCTTTTCTGCCGGGGGAAGGGGAGATCAGATCTTGCGAAGAAGTTCTTATGCAGCGGATAGTCGATCCGGCAACTTATATCGTCCCTCTTTACGGCAGATTGGATAATGCTCTGCAGCGCAAAGCCATTGAACCGGCGCCCCCGGGCTGCCGCAAGATCGTATTGGCTACTGCCATAGCTGAAAGCAGTTTGACTATCGACGGAGTCAATGTTGTGGTGGATTGCGGCTTTACCCGGCAATCAAGATTAAACACTGCCAATGGGTTATCCCGGTTGGAAACAGTGATGGTTTCGCAAGCTGCCGCCGAGCAGCGTTCCGGGCGGGCAGGGCGTACCGCTCCCGGGGTGGCGTACCGATTGTGGAGCGAACACGAACACCATAAGCGGGAACTTCAGCGCCCCGGCGAAATCAGTTACAGCGATTTGACCCAGTTGGCTCTGGAGCTTGCCGCGTGGGGGGTGAATGATCCCGGTAAACTCAAGTTTATGGAAAATCCTCCTGAAAGCGCCTGGCAAGCGGCAAAAAAGTATCTGCAAAGCATCAATGCCATAGATGACAATGGCGCAATAACTTCTCATGGCAAAGTTATCCAGCAATGTTCTTTAAGTGTCCGCGCCGGACATCTGGCAGCAGTCGCGCTTAAAAACAATATGGCAAAAACCGGTATCCGGTTGGCGGCGCTGCTGGATGCGGTGGATATGCGGCGCAACAGCTTCAGCAATATTGCTGATATGTTGAGTATTATGGATGACGATAAACGGTTTTATCAGGCAAAACAGCTTGCCGGACAAGTAGCGCGGCGATTGAAAAATATTGCGGAGTACGAGGATAAAGCCGCTGTTTCGCCCGGAGCTTTGCTGGCAATGGCTTTTCCGGAAAGAGTGGCGCGGCGCCGCGGTGCTATGGGCGAATTGAAATATCTGCTTGCCGGAGGCAAGGCCGCTGAATTCCGGGAGATGGTCAACGTTGCGGGCAACGAATTTATTGTAGCGCTGTTGTTGGATGACCGGGCGGATAATGCCCTTATCCAGCTGGCAGCAAGCGTGGAACTCTGGGAGCTGGAAGAGTATTTGCCGGAGCATTTCCACGAAGAGATTGAACTCAAGATCGATCCGGCGGATTTGACTGTGGAGTCAAGTTTGCTGCGCAAGTTCGGCGCTGTTGTGCTGAATAAGATCAAAGGCGATGCCCCGGAGCGCAGCAAGTTGTGCCGGGCGCTTGCCGGGGTGGTGCGGCGCAATTCGCTGGATATAGTGCATTTGCCCGAAAGTGTCGCCAGATTGCAGGGCAAATTGTCATTTATACATAAGCATGACCCGGATAATGAATTGCCGCTGCTGAACAATGAGTATATCCTTGAACATATAGAAGAATTGTTTTACACTTTTCTGCCGGATAAATTCAGTAAAAACATGTTGAAAAATATGGATTGGCACAATGCGGTTTATTCGCTGCTGGATTACCATCAGCAGCAGGAACTTGCCCGCCTGCTCCCCGGCAGTGTCAAATTGGAGAACGGCCGGGAATTCAAGGTAGATTACACCACTGATCCGCCGTCGCTGGCAAGCAAATTGCAGCACTTTTTCGGAGTGAGAAAACATCCGGCATTGCTTAATGGCAAAGTCAAACTTTCCATAATATTGTTAAGTCCGGCGGGGCGGCCGGTGCAGACAACTTCCGATATCGGCAACTTCTGGAGCGGCTCGTACAAACTTGTGCGCAATGATCTTAAAGGCAGATACCCCAAGCACGATTGGCCGGAAAATCCCTGATGACGGCTGCAGCGGGGCCGTCCGGGGAAAAAATGCAAAAAAACACTAAAAAATATAATTTGTAACAGTTTTTGAATTTGGAATGTCCTGTTTTTGGTAGTATATTTATTTAAGTGTGCTTTTTTTCTAAGCTGTAAACAATAGTTTGTTAATCTATAAAATCGAGAGAAGAAAAAATGCAGGATTTACAGAAAATCAATGGTTACATGGGCGGTCTTACACCTTCGGCAACTCTGGCGATCACCGCTAAAGCCAAGGCATTGAAAGCTGAAGGTCTGGATGTTTGCAGTATGGCTGCCGGTGAACCGGACTTTGACACCCCCAAGGCTGTAAAAGATGCCTGTATTCAGGCACTTAACGAAAGCAAAGTGTACTACACTCCCGCCAGCGGTTTGCCCGAATTGCGCAAACTGGTGGCAAAGAAGTTTACCGAAGATAACAACATACCTTGTACTTTCGAGCAATGCGTAGTTGCTCCCGGTGCCAAATTTTCGGTGTTCAGTGCGATCGCGGCACTTTGCGGCCCCGGCGATGAAGTGATCATCCCCGCGCCTTTCTGGTTGAGCTACCCCGAAATGGTCAGCACAACCGGAGCCAAGCCGGTGATTGTCAACACCAAGGCGGAAAATAACTTTGAGCTGGTTCCCGAAGAGTTGGAAGCGGCTGTTACCGAAAAGACCAAACTGATGATCCTGACCACCCCCTCCAACCCCACCGGGGCGGTTTATTCCAAGGTTAAACTGGAAGCCATTGCCAATATTGCTGTAAAACACAACTTCATGATCCTGGCTGACGAAATCTACGAAAAGCTGGTCTACGATGCCGATAAGCCCCACATCAGTATTGCGTCGCTTTCCGAAGAGATCCGCAATCTGACTATCACGGTCAACGGCTGCAGCAAGGCTTACAGCATGACCGGCTGGCGTATCGGCTTTTTGACCGCGCCTTTGTGGCTTGCCAAACGTATTATTGCGTTCCAGAGCCACACTACCAGCAACGTCACCACCTTTGCCCAGTACGGTGCCATCGCTGCGCTGGAAGGCAAGGCCGATGCGGATATTGAAAATATGCGTCAGGCATTCGCCAAGCGCCGCGACCTCATCTACTCTTTGGTCAGCAAGATCGAGGGTATCAAGTGTCTGCGTCCCCAGGGAGCGTTCTATCTGTTGTGCGACATCTCTGCATTCGGCATGGGCTCTGATGAATTCTGCACCCGCTTGCTGGAAGAAGAAAAACTTGCGGCGATCCCCTGCAGCAGTTTTGGTGCGGACAACATGATCCGCTTCTCTTACGCTTGCAGCGAAGAAAACATACGCAAGGCTGCCGAACGTTTGCAGAGCTTTGTGGCGAAACTTGCCAAGTAATAAGTTGTCCAATATTCCGGAGGTTTTACTATGAAATTTTCGAAATATTATGTGTTGGCAGCCGCGCTGGCGGTTTGTTGCGCCGGGTGCAGCAGTACTGTTGATAAACAATCTGCTGCTGAAAAGAGCAAGATCGCAGAAATCACCGGTCTTGAGGTGCAAAGTGCTGTTGCCGAAGGCAGAAACATGGGCGAAGCTTTGCTTGCTGCAATAAAAAGCAAGGACTTTGCCCGGACCGCAAATATTCCGGTAGGTGATGAAAAAAATCGCTTGACGCAGGATAAATTCAACAAGATCCTGAAAAATCTGGAAAAAGCCGGCGGTATATCTCAAACGGCATATCTGGGGGATCTGGCTTTGGGCGCTTATCGCCGATTGCTGTGGAAAGTTTCTTTTAACGGTGCGGAAAAAGCTCCGGCAAACGATATGATTTTTGAAATCGTCATTGTCAAGTTCAATAATCAGTACCGGATCGCCGGCTTTGGATTTCGTCCTTGATTTTAAGGTTGGATAAAGTATGAAGTCATTGACCGAAAAACAGAAAAACATGCTCGATTTTATCGACGATTTTCTTGATCGCGAGGGAATGGCACCTACGGTTTACGAGATCGCCGATCATTTCGGGATAAAAACTTCCACGGTTTTTGCTCATTTGAAGGCACTGCAGCGCAAAAATCAGCTTTCGCGCAGTTCCAAAGCCCGGAGCATTGCACTGAAAAAACGTCCGGCACGACAGGTTCCCCACATGTCTTTTGTGCTGTCGATCCCGCTTTTGGGCAGGATCAATGCCGGTTTGCCGGCCGACAGTCCGGTTGTGGTGGAAGGTGAGTTTCAGGTAACGGGCAAACTGGCGGAACTGGCAAAACACAATGAGCTTTTTGCCCTGAAGGTATCCGGCGAAAGTATGCGCGATCTGGGTATACTTGATGGCGATATCGTAGTGGTGCAAAAAATTTCCACACCTAAAAACGGCGATATTGTGGCGGCGCTGGTCAACAACGAAACTACGGTAAAAAGCTTTTATATGTGCGACAATAAAACCGTGGAGCTGCGCCCCGCCAATCCTGATTATTCTGTTCAGCAATACGCGGCAGATCAGGTGGTCGTACAGGGCAAAGTAATAGCGCTGCATCGGGAGTTTTGAACTGCTGATGTTGTTAGCCAAAAGAAAAACGCAGCTGGTGATTCTGCTTTTGTGCGGAGTGACGGCTGCGTTTTTTTTGTGGCAGATGTTGTATGGCCAGGCAGACAAAAATGCTTTCCGGCGGTCGGGAAGTAAAAAACTGGCAAAAGATTATAAATCAGAACTTTTCCGGGCGGCTGCCGCCGGTGATTATATAACGCTCGGGCATTTGCTGGGTAGAAAAATCAACTGCAATATCCTTGATCCTCAAGGGCGTTCACCATTGCTGATCGCTGCGGGCAAGGGACATGACAAGTGCTGTTTGCTGCTGCTGCAGGAAGGCGCCGGACGGGAAATTAAGGATCCGCTGGGGAATAATCCATTGATCATGGCATCCGGGAACGGCCATGTGGCGGTCGTTGAATTGCTTTTGCGCTATAATTGCCAGATCGATGCCAACAGCGACACCGGCAAAACCGCGTTGCTGGCGGCTTGCGCCAACGGGCATAGTGAAGTTGTAAAATTGCTGTTGAAAAACAATGCCGCTTTGTGGCCGGGCAGAAGTTCAGGAACAGGGCTGCTGGTAACGGCTTTGCGCAATAAACACAATCACATTGCCCGGATATTGCTGGATGCCGGAGCCGACTGCAACGAAATCGATGAAAAAGGCAACAGCGCTTTGATGCTGGCTGTTGCCGCCAGCGATGAAGATCTGGTGGCAAGACTGCTGGACTCCGGCTCAATAAATATTTATCACACCAATAAATCCGGAGAAGATGTTTTTTTGTGGGCGAAGAAATATGCTTCTGAAAATATATTGCAGCAGCTGAAAAAATCTGCCCGGATCACGGAATAATCAAGAAAAAAAGCTTTCGTGCTTGTTTTTATAAATAAAAGTGCTATATTAAACACGGTTCAGCAAAACCTTTAACAATAATTTAACATGAAGGACTGTTATTATGGCTCCCGAACTTAAAAAAGATGCCGCTTACGCTTTGTTGGTCCCCACCAGCATGGGCGTCCGTCTGAC
>JAFVQX010000030.1 GCA_017504585.1 Lentisphaeria bacterium | reverse complement strand
TTGACCTTTGAACGAAAGTGTGCTACATTGTGTCATGGCTGATGTCTCCTTTTTCAATGGATTACTGTTTGCGAAATGTAAGCTACAACATTGTCGCCTTTGTTACACAGTATCACATTTTTGAGAATCAGCCACTTTTTTACGACAAACTGTTTCCTTTTAACATAGCAACTCAAGTACCGACCCTTATTGGGAAGAGAACCTTTTTTCAAAAAGGTTTCTTCCCCACAAAACAGTTTTACAACACCCCGCTCTTTTTGCGGCGTTCGTTGGAAGTTATCAAATCTTCCGGCAGAAATGAAACATCAAAAAGCTGTATCATCTGCAGTTTGCCGCCGGGAATAAATTTATATTCAGATAGCGAGCAGTTCCAGTTCATCGGCATTTTTGGCCACCCATTGCCCCGGTGATCGATACAATAGAGCTGAAACCCTTTGGTCACGGCTCCATGGGTAACAAAAAGCCAGTCTTCAGCGGCTTTTTTGGCGGGCAAAAGCTGCATTTGCTTTACGATCCGGGCAATGACCGTCTGCGGTGTTTCCGGCCCTTGCAGCAGCCAATCATCTGCCATGTTTTCCGTGCGGATCAGGGGAAATTCCGCTTTAAGCGATTTCAGCGGCCGTGCCAGAGTGCGTGCTTTGCCTTTGTGCTTGACATATTCCTGAACCAGCGGTGCCACATAAAGCGGAGCCTTGAGTTTGCGGGCAATGATCGACGCAGTTTCCAGCGTGCGGCGGTAGGGTGAAGCATAGATCTTGCCGCTGAATTTGCGTTTCGCCAGCTCTCCGGCAACCAGTTCGGCCTGTGTTCTGCCGTCCGCAGTCAGCGGCGGGTCAAAATCCGGGGCCTTGATGGCGGCACGCTGACCGTGGCGGGTGATAAAAACTCTGCCGGAGTGTTGGCTTAAATCCCCATTACCGGCAGCTGCGGGTAAATTGAATCCGGTCAAAGCCAGAACCAGCGTCAGCAAAGCGCCTAACTGTTTGAGTTTCTGCCGAACCGATAGCCCATCGAGCTTGCGGGGCGAGCTTTTTTCGCTGACCGCCATAGCCGCAGCGACACCCGCTGCCTGCCCGATGGATATAGCCGTGGGCATGATACGCAAACTGCTGTGCATAGCCATATCAGCAGATATGGGTCTGCCGCCAATGAGGAGATTATCGCAGTCAGCCGGAACTATACACCGGTAAGGTATTTCGTAATACTCATCGGCGGCGATCCTCTGGCGATAGGTGCCGCTGCCGTTGGGCGAATGTATATCAAGGTGATAATTACTGCGAGCGATGGCATCCGGAAATTTGGCGGCACGGTCAAAGTGTTCTTTTTTCAGCGTAAACAGTCCGTGGATGCGGCGGCTTTCCCGGACGCCGATTTGCACGCCCATGGAAAGGATTTCGGCATTCTCAAAGCCTTTTACCTCTTTACGCAGCCAGAAAAACAACTCCCGCATCTGCCGCCGGGCTTCGATTTCCGCTTCCGAAAGTTCTTTACCATTGATCCCGGAGTGCTTGACCACCCGGGTGGTGTTGAAGTGGATTATATTGCCGCTTTGTATTTTAAATGGAAAAAGCAAGACATCCTCCCGGTCGCAATGGAGTATTCCATCTTGAACAGCTTGGTTATACTGTTCATTGAGTTTCTGCCGCCATTCCGGGTCGATCAAATTCAACGCTTCATCTTTATTGATATGGGGTATATGCACATTGCCCAGCTTAAAGCACAATGTCATGGGCTGGCAGTTGCCGTTTTCATCGCCCATATCGAATTTGCATCCGGCAAGTGCCGCCAGATCGCCGTCGCCGGTGCAGTCTATATAAATGCGGGCAGAAACTTTTTCCATGCCGCTTTTGGAGTGCAAAGTTACAGATTTTATGTTGCGATCCTCAACTTCCACATCCACCAGCTGATGGTGATAAAGCACTTTTACCCCGGAATCAAGCAAAAGATCTTCAGCCGCCAGAGCGGCGATTTCTTTATTGATGTTGCGTGGTGCATAGCCTTTGTCGCTATTCCGCAACTCAAGAGCAGCTGCTGAAAGATATTTATTCATGGCTTTTTTCCACTCCTGATAGACCGGATAGTCCAGATCGCTGCCCTTGTGCGAGCTGATCATAAAGGGCTGGACTTCGGCAATAACCGCCATGCCGCCGGGGACGCCGTAGGCTTCGGCGACCACGGTTTTCATGCCGGAGCGGGCACTCATGATGGCGGCACCCAATCCGGCGGGACCGGCACCTATAACTAATACATCGGTATCATACTGCATATTTTTCACCACAATTTTTCGTAATAAATTTCGCTGTTGTATTCCAGAAAAGCCCGGTAATCAGCCATGAGCTTCCAACTGTCACGGCGTATATTTTTCCGGATGTCAAAGAGTTCGGCAACCGGATATGGCGGCGTGGGCGTTACATAGCAGAAAATATCCAATATGAACGGATGGGTGCGGCAAACCAGCTTGCCGTTGCGTTTACCGGAGAAGTGCTTTTGACTGAATGTACTGAACTGCTCCTTAAAGGGACGCATGATCTCCGGCAATCTGGTCATGATTATCGAGTCATAATAGGGCGTGGCGGGATAGATTATCCAGCTGAAAAATCCGCCCCGTTCATTGATTTCGCAATAGCGGTCAGGGTAGCTTGCTTCCAGCATATCCACTTCGCCTGCCAGTTGGTGATCCGGCAGTACCGGGCGGTTTTTTCTGGCAAATTTAATGGTTTCAGGCGAAACGCTGCTGCCCATACCCACTAATTGTATAAGCGAATAGTAAACCGCCCGATCCCGCTCCGCCGTATTGCCCGTTTGGTGCATAAGCCGGGCGTAAGCGGCAAATCCGGCATGGAATATACTGCTTTCCTGCAAGCCGTTGCCAATGCGGCACCCGGCAAAAGAGTCCCAGCAAAGCGAATACGCCCAATCGTGGGAATTTACGATCATGTTATAAGATTTTTCCAGTTCCGGCAAACCCTTTGCCAGCCAGTCAAAGTTGCCACAGCGATAAGCGTAACTCCACACCAGACAGATCCGCAAGGCTTCCCAGCAGGGGCCATCTATGCCATTGTCGGCAACATGCCGGGTTGATGTATTCAAATACTTGTTGGAAAGGGGATTGTAAACAGCGGTATTCACTTTGATAAGAGATTTTCTGCCCCTTTTCTTTTCCAGAGCCTTCAGTTCGGGATCCAGAAAAAGCGGGAATTCCTGCGTAACTTCCTTGATTATCCTTTTTTGGACATTTCCCGGCAGAAACTCCATTGCCAGCAAAAGATTGGTAAAGTCCGCTTCCAAAGCCCCCGGAGTCCACGCTTTGCCCGACTTATTGGCAACCAGCCGCTGCCACGGATGCGTTGAAATTTCGGGAATTATCTTGCGGCGAACAATATTTAGCAAATCTTTTTTCACGGCTTGAACTTCCGGACTGTTTTTCAGATTTCTGCTTTTACGCACCTCTTTGGTCAAATGCACCACATCTTTAAGTACAAAGGTGTAACTCTCAACATCTTTTATTGCGTAAAACGGCCCATTCAACCCGGCGTAATCCAAATCAGTTACCGGGTGGGAAATGGCTGTTTTCAAACCGCTGGAGCTTGCCAGCATCAGCGACGGCGGTACCGGAGCCAAGTGCAAAGGCGGCGTGTTCCAATCATCTTTAATGACTTTGCGGGCAAAAGAATCCCGCACCAGCATATTGTTGGCAGCATAGTCGATCTTGACCGTGCGGGTGACTTTTTCCGGCATCGCCAGAAGTGCCTGCGACCAGAATCTTGCCCGCTGCTGCAAGTCAGCAGAAAATTTATCTTGTGCCTGCAGTTTTACCCCATACAGCGGCATGATCTGCACCACACCACTCCTGCCCGGAGCAAAAACCACCTTTACGCCGTTGGCCAGCAGTTCCACTTGCCGGGGGCGTTTTTCAAAAACCATCAGATAAGGTATATCAAACTCCTTCCAGCCCGGAGCGTTGCGGAACGATATTACCAGATAGTTTTTCTCAAACGCAGTTATCAGCTTGCCGCAATCAGCGAGTTTGCCGGATTTTTCGCTTAAAAGCATTTTCGGGGAGCCGATTTCCCGGAAATTTTCAAAAAAGATAAGTTCAGGAGTGTTGCCGCTGATCTGCAATGCCGGAGAAAGCTGGGATACAGTCATATCCAGAAAGGTTTGATTTGGATACTCAAAGCGGATTTTTTTAGCCGTCCAAGCAGTTTCCAAAGTTTTGATATTGCTGATTTTACTGCAGTTTGCCGGACGGATCCACCCGGCACTCCAGCCATTGGTCAAGCCATCATATTTCCAGCCGATCTGGTCGATAAAATCCGCACTTTTTACACTTGGAGTGTTTTTGATATGGCTGTGCAGCAGCACCATGCCGGGATATTTTTTGTTGATGCCATAAACATTGGCAACACCGCTGCGGGCATCCGGAGTATCGTAATTATCAAAAAGCCTATAGTTTTTGTCAATATCACGCAAGCCGAGATTACCGTAGGAAAATTCGCCGGCTTTTACCGGAAAATCCTTTGCCGGAAGTTTTGCCAAGTTTGGCTCAACAGTTATGGCAAGCGGCGTTTTGGCTGTTACCTTAAAGTTGTTCTGCTGCTGCCAAATGGTTTGGTTGGCTGCTGAAAAAGTGCATTTTATCTGATAAACACCCACGCCGGGATTTTTGACTTCGCAAACTTCCGGCAAAAGCCATTTGCCCTTTTCCAGCACCAGATTTCTGGTTTGCTTAAAGAGTGTTTTATTCTCTTGCCGGATCATTATATCAAATACTCCGGCAAGTTTTTCAACACTGCCGCACAATGTCAGCTGCGGAGCAATAAACAAGCGGTCTTGCGGGTAAAACTCGTTGATCGCATCAACAGAGCTTATATGCCGGTGGACGGCACCTTTGCCGCCGGAACGGTTGTTGAGCTTGCCGACGATTTGCGGATCATTAAGTTTCCGCAAAACGGGGATACCGTCGTACATGCCCGATTTATGACCGTTTTTTACCCGGACTGCCAATACATTGACTCCTTTTTTCAGGATATTATTATTGATAAAACGGTAACGGCGGCGGTGTTCGGTAGATTGTCTGACCACTTGCGAAAAACCGTATTCACCACATTTTACTCCGTTGATAAATACCTGATCCCCGGCTGAAATATATCCCATATCCAGCTCGTAAAAGCCTTTTGCCGGAGCTTGGGCAAGTTCAAACTTTACCCGGTACCAGTAAAATTTGCTTTGATTATTTTTAGCCAGGGGCGTATTTATTTTTATATTCTGCCACTGGGAGTCATCAAAAGTCGCTTGGGCATAGGCAAGGTTGTCGTCCTTGCAGAATTTCCAATTATTTTCAAACACCTTGAGTGTTTTACCGGCAAATACGGTATTATTAAAATCATTTTCCCCCACCGGCACGGTGGTATTCGCGGAAAGAATTGCTATACCGCCCAGAAAAAATATAAATCCAAAAAACTTTTTCATAAAATCACGCTCAAATCAATCAACTTGTTTTTTGGTATTGCTGCTGTCGATATAATATACCGGATCAGGCTCGTTATTGGAATTTTCAAACATGATTTCGGCATATTTTTTCAAGCCGCTGCCTTGAGTGGAGCGTACCGAACCATCGGCAAAGCAAATATTGCCCACATTGCCGTGCAAAGTATAGAAGTGCCCGGTGCGTTCGGTATCGCTGGTTTGAGGATCTTTATCGCCTAAAACCAGCCGGCAGGCACCTTTGCTGGTTCCCGGCACCACCGAATCGGCGTAAAGTATGTAGCTTGAAGGATCATTGATCCTGCCCATATTTACAGAGCCAAGTTTGGCAACTACCGGTGAAGGCACATAGCACTCTGAAGGAATTGTACCTTGAGTTACCAGCATACCGTAGGTGTGAAAAATGTAATCAAGATCTTCTGTAAGTTTATCTGAATGGGAAGGACAGGTGAACATCTTTAACTGCGAAGAGTTGGTTTTTGCAAACTTGGTGGGTGTCCCACCATATAACACAACACTCCATTCCACCCGTTCATTGTTTAAGCGGTAATAGATGCCAGGCAGAATATTATTACTCTGATCGGTATACATCTGGGCATTCAAACCCAGTTGTTTGAGATTGGCGGTGCAAGTTGCCGCCCGCGCCCGTTCACGGGCAGCAGAGAGTGCGGGCAAAAGCATGGCGGCAAGGATGGCAATAATAGCAATTACCACCAAGAGTTCGATCAAAGTGAATTGTGATTTTTTCATAGCGATCTCCTTTTTTTTATTGTATTTCAATCTAACGAAATCAACTCATATCCGGTGAACTGCGGTACATTTATAACCAGATATCCGCCCTGCCGCTCAATTTGGAGTGCAGTGTGTTCCGGTTCGCTGAAAGCTGCGGTTTTATCGGTTTTCACATAAATTTTTGAGGGCAATACAGTCAAATCATCTTCAATGACTTCGCAGCCGTCGGTGCGTTTTTCCGGAATGTGTGCTGTTATATGCACTACTTCTCTGCCGCTGGGCAATCCGGTCAGGTATACCCGGACAAACTTTGGCAGATTTTCCGTTTTTATCAGCCGGTCGGGGTGCATTATTTCCAAAGCATCGGCAAAGGCATCCCGCAAACTTGCTGCGGCGTATTCCTTAAAGCCGTTGAAAATATTGAAACTGAAATGTGCAACTTTATCGTTTACGCTCAAAAACGGATGATCTATAACACTCCCCGGCGGGTTGTAGTATTCGGGGTAAATACCGTCAAAAATATGTTCGATCAAAGGTTCTGCCAGCTGATAAACAGTCTTATTATTTGGGCTCTCAAGCAGTTTGCCGGCAGCATAAATGCTCATTTTCATACCGTCTTTATCCACAAAGTAAGTGGGGTCCGGTGCGTTGCCGACTACGGTCAGATCCCATTCATTCAGAAATTCTTCGCTGTTTACTTTCATGCCCGAATCGCCGGACGAGATGATCTTGCCGCCCTTGGCAATATATTCGTGCAGACGCTTTTCCACTTCGGGCGAAATCTTTACACTGTCCGGCAAGACCAGCACTTTGTATTTGCTCCAATCCGCCGCCAGCGTTACCACATCAAATTGACAATGCAAATCGCACAGGATCCGCAACGCCCCCCGCAACTCCCTTGCAAGGTAGATTTCCTGATGGCTTTTCGGGAAGAGTATTGCCATATCGCTTTGCGGCACAGCACCGGTATAAAATTCTTCACGCTCCTGCAAGTAGGCAAAGAGCCGTTCGGTTTGCTGCATAACTTTTTCCGGCACTTCGCACTCTGGCGGCATGTGGTCGCCGATGTTGGGCCGCATACCGTTGGCAAGCCCGGTGACCAATTCCTGACGGATGGCTTTTTCGCTGCGCAGTCCGCCGAAATCCCCCCACAGATTGAAACGCCCCGTCATGTTCAAACGGGGGTGATCGCCCAAAGTCCGCATGTAGCGGCTCATCAAAGGCAGATAATCGTAATCGCAGCCAAGTTTGGTGGGTATACACTCAAAATCCAGATAAGTACCGCCCAGAGCCAGCTGGTTTTCGTACCCTATGCCGTTAAAATACAAGAGATAATCCGGGTTGATGGCTTTGACCGCATCGGCAAACTCTTTGGCAAGTTCCCGGTTGCGGCGTAAAGCAAATTCGGTGACAGCTTCTTCGTTGGCGGGGTCGATACCTTCGGCTTTCATCTTTTTCAGGCAGCACTCGCAACGGCAGCTTCGTCCCGCAAGGCAGTCCACAAAAAAGCCTGCCACATCATATTTTTCGGCTACTTCACACGCCATGGCGATCAAATGCCGCCGGTAGGGGGTATTGCCGCAAACAGTACGGCTGAAAGGATTTACCGAATAAATCGGTCGTTTGTCTGTCGGCACTTCCTGCCAATCGGGGTGCAGACGGGATTCCTCCATAGATATACCGCCATTGAAATAAGCATTGACCTTTATACCATATTTATTGCAAGCCTTAACGAGCTTGCCAAACAAGTCAAACTCCAACCCGTAATGGCGGATACCGATTTTTGTATCATAATAAGCCATCCCCTGATTGCACCGCACCGGGAAACTGATAAAGTCGATCTTATTGGCAGCAAGGCGGGCGGCAAAAGCGTCGGCATTAAAGTTTTTGCCGATATTTTTCAGCATCGGACTGGTGTGAAAATCATAAAAAAGTGCATATTGAGGGGAATAAACCATTTATTACCTCACAAGCTGATTGGTAAAATCTGCATTTTAATTTGAACGATTTTTATCATTTAATATTGTGTCAGATATAATTTACCAAAAATTAATTTGATTTGCTACACAATTTATGCTATATTTTTACAACATAAAGCTATATATTGACAAAATCTGATATAAAAGTAGAAAAATGGAAGATTTGATGCAGACAATAGACCAGCGTTTGCAGCTCATGGGTTCGCTCATCGGCAGCTGCTGCGTTTGGAAGCGGACGGAATTTTGCCTGACCGAGCGGCGTCTGTTGAATTGTTACATGCACGATCACCCCTATTGTGATGCGGTCAAACGCCAGTGCGGTCTAAAATCCTGTCAGCGTAACGATACAGACTTGATCATCAGATATTTGCGGAGCAACGGCAATAAGCCGTTCCTGCATCAATGTCATGCCGGAGCCTGCGAACTGGTGATCCCGGTCTGCCGTACCGACCGGGTGTTGGGGTGCGTTTTATGCGGTCCATTCAGCATGGCAGGCAAGGAAGAGCCGCTGCTGACGCCGTGGCGGGAGAGTTTGAAAAATACTTTGCCGGAGCTGGTAAATCTTTTGCTGGCGGATCTGCTGGAAAGGTTTTACAACCGTTATCCGGAATATACCAAGATGGATAACCGGATAGTAAAAGCTTTGAATTTTATTGCCGCAAATTATTCCAAACATATAACACTCAAAGCAGCCGCCGAAGCCGCCGCTTTGAGTCCTTCCAGATTTTCCCATCTGTTTAAAAGCAGTTGCGGAGTGGATTTTACCGGCTATTTGCTCAACTTGCGTTTGTCGGTTGCCTGCGACATGCTCAAACAAACCAATATATCTATTGGCGAAATCGCCTTATTCTGCGGGTTTGCCAGTCAACAGCACTTTACGACCATGTGCAAAAAGCACCTGAACACCACTCCGGCAAAACACCGGCAGGGAAAAAACTGAATAGAGTTTTATTTCCAGAAGTCAGTAGCTTCTTTGACTGCGTTATCTTTGGCGTTATACACCGGTTCAATGCCCTGTTTGCGCTGCGCTGAATAGTTTTTCAAGGCAATATATGCCACTGAACCGATCACTGCACACACAGGTATATTGATGAATGCCAGTATGCACTGGGCTATATCAGCAATGCCCCAGGCTATATCCATAGGCATTGCCGCACCGAAAAAGATGAGTATACCGCCAATAATGCGGATGATGTTCAAAGTAACTTTGCCGGGCATCTTGCCGAAAATATAGGCAAAACAAACTTCCACATAGTAGAAGTTGCCCAAAAGTGTGGTAAAGGCAAAAAGGATCATTGCCGCAGCAATAAAGACCGGTCCCGTCATGCCGAAGGTGCTTTCCAGCGCACTCTGCACATAGGGTGCCCCGGCAACGGATTTATCGAACTTTACACCGCTTGAAAGGCACATCAGAGCCGTGGCAGTACAAAGTATATTTGTATCAATAAAGACCGAAAGCATTTGCACCAATCCCTGTTTTACCGGGTGGGATACCGAAGCCGCCGCCGCTGCATTGGGTGCCGAACCGATCCCCGCTTCGTTGGAGTACAGCCCACGCTTGAGCCCCATCATCAAGACCGAACCGGCAAAGCCGCCGAAGATCGCCTTAAAGTCAAAAGCACTGCGGAAGATCTCCACGATCATTGCCGGGAGATTTCCGGCATTGACGATCAGAGCGATCACCGCAAAAAGCACATAGACTATCCCCATAAAAGGCACCAGCATACCGGTAACTTTGACCAGCCGCTTGCTGCCGCCAAGCATGGTAAAAAGAAAGAGTGCCGCAGTAATACCGCCAAAGATCCAGCACCAGTAGGGCTTGTAAAAGCTGAACCGTTCAAAGGAGCTTTGCAGATTGTAGGATGCAAGCATGTTGTACCCTACACCGTAAGTAAAGATCAGTGCAAGTGCAAAGATGATTGCCAGAAACTTGCTGCGGCATGCTGTTTCGATATAACAAGCCGGGCCGCCGTAACTGGAGCCGTCGGGATTTTTCCGCTTATAGATCTGGGCAAGAGTGGATTCCACAAAAGCCGAAGCTCCGCCGATAAGTGCAGTAAGCCACATCCAGAAGACCGCCCCTGCCCCGCCGATACAAATAGCCGTGGAAACCCCGATGATATTGCCGGTACCCACCCGGGAAGCCGTGGAGATCATCAAAGCCCCGAAGGAAGATACGCTCCCGGCAACTGCCGGTTTTTCCCTGATGACCCTGATGGCATCTTTAAGCATCCGCAGCTGAACAAAGCCGGTACGCACAGTAAAATAAAGTCCGCCCAGAATAAGCACCAGCGCCAAGGGCCACCCGGTAAGATACATCAAACCATTGTAAATAGTTTCCATAAAACACATCCCTTTTGTAAATATTTGAAAATGATAATATAGCACTGAAACCGGATTTTTCAAATTTTGCTTTTCTCTGCCGCTCGCGGCAGCAGAAGAAATGTGCAGCAGATTACGGAAAAGCGGCATTGAGCTTATAAGCTGCATGATGTCGCCCCATGCACACTGCATGTTTTCCCATAAAACAGTTGCCGGCTGTTCCCCGGAAGTTGTGAAAGTCCAAATGGAAATACAAACCGGGGTGATGCGGCCTTGGCTCCGCACCACCCCGGAACTTGGTATTGCTTATATCAACACCTTAAAATCTCACCACACCGGGTAGAGGTGGTGGATGCGTTTGCGGTATTTGTCGTGGATGGGTTTATTGTGTTCATCGCAGCCGGGGATGTTGTTGCTGACCCAAATCTCCGGAGTGCCGCCCTTGGCTTTGATCAGCCGGATGGTTTCGCTCATGATCAAATTCAAGGTGTAGCAGGTCAGGATTGTGGCAGTGGGGGTGATCTTTTCTTCGATGCCTTCGCAATCCAAAACCGCGTCCGGGTAAGGAACGTGGTTGTCGATGGCGATATCGGCAAAGTCGTTGATGTTCTGCTTGCTGGAGTGGCGCCAGATGAAGTTCTTGGGCACTTTTTGAGCAAACTTATGAGCGTTGACCGTAATAAGTTTAACGCCGCGTTTCTGCGCTTCGATCGCCACATCGACCGCAGTGATATTCAAACCGTAAAAGTTCACCAGAATAAGCACGTCATCTTTGTAAACATCATAGAAGTTGAGAATGTAGGGTGCATAACCTTCCAGCTTGGCGGTAGTGGGATTTGCCGACACGATGTTGGTGCCGGTGGGGAACATGGCATTGACCTGGGCAATACCGCCGGCGCGCCAGAAAATTTCCATGGCGGCAATGGCGGAATGACCGCCGGCACCGTAAATATTGACCAGTCTGCCTTCGATAACTTTGTCCGAAAGCAGATCGGCGGCTTTGAGAATGGCTTCTTCTTCGTCGCGCATGATGTCGCTCATGGCGGCGGTTACGATGGCATTATACTCTTCCATCATCTTGGTCATAATGAACCTCGCTGTTGTTAATGTTTTGGGTTTGTGGTCAAATAACTTATATTTTGTATAACTATATTATGAAAACATATCTGTTCGTGGAGTTCGCCGGCGATGTCCTCGAGAACAGCGCGTATTTCATCGTCAGACTCCTTCTTCCGCCCGGTTATATACACAGTGGAAACGCACAAACTTTCCTGCCCGGCAGCATCTTTGACCGGCACTGCCAGACTGGTCAGACGGCTGTTTTCCCGCATTACCGCTGCAAAACGCTGCTGACGGATCGCGGCGATCTCGCATTGCAGTTTTTCCCGGGTAAAGGCTTCGGGCCACTCTGCGGGGGATGGCAGACCCACATGGTCGATAATAGTTTTTACAGTAAGATCGTCTTGCAGCGCCAGCAGCAATCTACCGGAACTCAAGCGATACCAGCCGGATTTTTCAAACCAGCGGTCGGCAATGCTCAACTGCACCATGCTTTCGGGCTGGACCTTGGCCAGAGTGATACGCTGCGCCTGCCAGCAGGCAACCACCACGCCCAGTTCGCCCAGCTCGGTAGCGATCCGGTCAGCGCTGCGCTGGGCAAGCATATTGAGTATATTCTGCCGGCAATATCCGCCGGTCAGTTCATAAAGCTTGCGCCCCACGCAGTAATGCCCGAAAGAACTCTTGGCCAGCAGTTGATTTTCGCACAAAGCACTCAATATGTGTGCGGCATTGCTGCGGGTAAGTCGGGTACGTTTCACGATTTCGGCAAACGGGAGCGTGTCTCCGTTGCTGAAAAGCTCCAGCACTTGAACGATCTTGGGCAAAACTTTCATGTTTCTTAATAAGAAATATAATCGCAAAAGTTATTACATTTTTCATGAATATAACACTCACCATATCTGATTACAAGTTTGCTTACAATATTTAAACAATATTTCCTATTAAGAAATTTATATCAACAGCTGTAAATTGCTTCGCTCCATGACAACTTCAGCTGCCCGTATACCGAACTCCGGGATCGTGTATCAGTCTGGAATATGCTGCATATGCTCTTTTGATCCGCAAAAGGCCGGGCAAACGGAAAAATTTGAAAAAAAATCAATTTTTTCATAAAAAACCCCAAAATCATGGAACAAAAGTACCCCTGAAAATTGTCTTAATATATGAAGGGAAAATTTTTTTGCAGGCATAGATACATTTAGAAAGGAGTGAATAATGGATCGGGTATCTGCAGAAAGTTATTTCATGAGCAGCGATTGCGATTTGATCGATCTGGCGCGTCAGGGGGATCAAATTGCCCGGCAGGAAATAACCGACCGCTATCAAAACAGACTTTATCAAACGGCATTAACAATGCTGGGATCACCGGCAAATGCCGAAAAGGCAGTAAAAACCACTTGGCAGCAGGCGTGGGAAAAATTACACGAGTATCATGGAGAATCTTTGTTTGTGACCTGGATTTGCCGTGCGCTGATAAAGCATGTGATAAATAACTATTTGCAGGAGGATGTCCCAACAGAGTGATCTTCAAGATTTTTCCCGTAAACAACAGGCAATGTACCGAATTTTGTGAAACTGAAGTGTTGACTTATATCATTTAAGATCATAAATCATGCCGCACAAGTTATGATTTGTCAAAAAAGCCCGCACTGCAGCTTGCCGCTGGCGGATACATCCTGCGGCCAATAGCGAGTTTTGCAAAGCCCGGAACAAAGACTCCGGCTGTGTTTTACAGCGCCGGAACAAGGTGGAATTCTGTACTCGATCCGCTTCTGCATAAAGCTGCGGCAGCAAGCCAAAACGCAGGGTTGCGAACCGGATCGGAATAGTCCGCACTGTGCCGTCGTATTTTGATTTTCCACAAACATTCAGGTCAATAACCAGTCGAGCGGTTTCCACCGGGGAAAATATAAAAAAGAGTAAAAATGCCCTTTCATGGATAAAAAAGGCATAAAAAGTCAAAAAAAAGCAAAAAACCGGCAAAATAAATTTGCATTTTATCAGAAAAGGTGTAATTTAATAGTACAACAAGCTGGGGAAGTAGCTCAGTTGGCTAGAGCATCACACTGGCAGTGTGAGGGTCGAGGGTTCGAGTCCCTTTTTCTCCACCATGATTTTCCAAGCCGCTTTTCAAGCGGCTTTTTTTGTGCCTTAAAAAGGCACAAAAACTGCTCCGCAGGGAAAATCATGCCCTCCATAGCTTTAGCGACGGAGGGCGACCGCGCAAAGACTTCATAAAAGTAAAAGGCACAAAAACTGCTCCGCAGGGAAAATCATGCCCTCCATAGCTTTAGCGACGGAGGGCGACCGCGCAAAGACTTCATAAAAGT
>JAFVQX010000029.1 GCA_017504585.1 Lentisphaeria bacterium | reverse complement strand
TATGATATATTGCAAGAAAAAGTTATATTCCACGACAAAAAAAAACGGAATAATTGCAAGATCGTAAAAAACTATTATATTATATAAAATCTGCGGTTATGCAGAATTCATCATAAAAGTAAGGAAAATATATGGCGATAAAACTCAGTCTGGTTGTGCCTTGTTATAATGAAGAAGCCACTTTGGCGGCGATCGTGGAGCGTATTTTCGAACTCCGCAGCGAAAATCTGGCTTTGGAAATCGTGATTGTGGATGATTGCTCCAGCGACCGCAGCCGGGAGATCGCGCAGACCCTGGCAGCCGAACATCCGGAAATAACTCTGGCTTTTCACGAAGTAAATCAGGGTAAAGGAGCGGCATTGCGTACCGGATTTCTCAAGGCAAGCGGCGATTATGTGGGGATCCAGGATGCCGATATGGAGTACAACCCCCTTGATTACCTGAAAATGCTGGAGCCGATGCTCGACGGCAGAGCCGATGTGGTTTACGGGTCGCGTTATCTCAAGCCCGATACTCGGCGGGTGCTTTATTTCTGGCACAGTTGCATGAATAAATTTTTGACTTTTGCATCAAATATGTTTACCGATCTGGGGATCACGGATATGGAAACATGCTACAAATTGTTCAAGCGCGAGGTCATCCAGGCGATCGCTCCGCGCCTGAAAGAAAAGCGCTTCGGCTTTGAGCCGGAAGTTACCACCTATGTTGCCGAAGCCAAAGTCCGGGTCTATGAGTGTGCCATAAGTTATAATCCCCGAACTTTTGAAGAGGGCAAAAAAATCGGCTGGCGGGATGGAATGCGGGCGCTTTACTGCATTATGCACTATGGAGCGTGCAATGCTCCGGTGCCCATGCAGCTTTTGATCTACTTTTTTATCGGCACGGTTGCGGCACTGGTCAATCTGGGAGTGTTTGCGGCGCTGCTCAAAGGTTCAGCGCTGGGGCTGGAGTGGTCTGCTGTAATATCGTATCTGGTCAGCGCGGCGGTCAATTACCTTTTGTGCATAGCTATATTGTTCCGGCACAAAGCGCGCTGGAACACTGCCGGCGAGTTGTTTGCTTATATGATCACGCTGGCGGTAATGGGGGGGATCGACTACGGCTTGACCAAGCTGCTGGTAGAGTGGATCAAGGCACCGGTCTGGGGGAAATTGCTGGCATCGCTGGTGGGTTTTTTCGGAAACTACTTTTTGCGCCGCTGTTTCGTCTTCCCCCTGATGGATCGCAAAAAATAATTGAACAAAAGTTCTTCAAAACGACTCCAATTTTTTGCCGGCAAGCTGAATTGACCGGCATAAAAAAGGAGTTTTTTTATGTTGAACAACCTCAAAAAACACTCGTTCCTGCCGGCGGTGCGCCGATGGGATAACATGTTTGACTCGGTAATGGGCAAACTGGATCTTTTTCCGGGCGAAGAACTGCGGTCGGAACTTGATGCTTATATCCACCCGGATATTGAAGTGTCAGAAAATTATGTGAATATCCGGATGGCGCTGCCCGGATACACCAAAGATGAGATCGAAGTTGAGATCGAAAACGACCTGCTGACCGTTCGCGCCGAACACGCCAATGACAAACCTTGCCGCTGCAAAGGCAAAAAAATCCTCCGCAGCGAACGCATCCATACGGAATTTTTTCAGAGTGTCCGGCTGCCCGGCAATGTAAAGAGTGCCGAAGCCGCGGCACGCTGTTGCGACGGGGTGCTTACTGTCAGCATCCCCCGGGAAGTTTCTCCCAAAGGTATCTCCCGCAAGATCGAAGTCAAATGAGGTGATTTTATGAAAAGCGAAGAAAACAAAACCAGCGAAGTCGTCAAGAGTGTGGAAAATATCGAAATCATGCCCCCGGTGGATATTTACGAAGATGCCGAAGATTTTGTTATGCATTTTGAAGTCCCCGGCGTGAATTCATCATCCGTCAAGGTGGAAGTCGAAAATAACATTATGACTGTAGAGTGTGCCAGCACCCTGCGCCGGGGCAACCGGCCGGTGCTTTTCAAACGTATTTTCCGGCTCTCCCGGGCGGTGGATATTGCCAAAATCACCGCATGTGCATGCGACGGTATATTGACCCTGAAATTGCCCAAGGCCGAGCATATCAAACCCTTTAAGGTGCCGGTGGCATAAGCCGGGCAATATAACTCCGGAAAGCAGCAGTTTTCCGGAGTCCCGCTAAAGCATTATTTGATTATGCCGCCGCCCAGCAGGGTGTTGCCCCGGTAGATCACGGCGGATTGTCCGGGCGTGATCGCCCGCACCGGGCTTTGCAGAATTATTTTGTAAACTTCAGCGTCAAGTTTTACTATTCTGCCCGGGGCAGGGGGGGTGCGGTATCTTATTTGAATAAGCAACTCTTCATTTTCATCCGGAACGATTGGGGTTTGGAAGTTTACATCATCGATTTCAAATTCTGACCGTTCCAGCAAAGTTTGATCGGTCACCAGTTCCACATCGCAGCTTGCCGCGTCGATATTTTTTACATACGCCGGAACCCCCAGCGCTACATTCAAACCTTTCCGCTGACCTATTGTGCAGCGGTGGATACCCTGATGTCTGCCTACTGTTTTGCCTTGATAAATAAAATTCCCCGCAGCTGCTTTGCCCTTAAATCTCCGGAACAAGGTTTCGGCAAAGGTTTCGCCGGGAAAGACAAAACAGGCATCCTGACTGTCCGGGCGGTGCGCCACACTTATATTGGCACTTTCCACCATGGCGCGGACTTGACTTTTTTGCATATCGCCTACCGGAAAATCAATAAAGTCCAGCAATGCGCGATCGAGCCGGTAGAGAAAATAGCTTTGATCTTTCCGGGGATCATCGCCGCGGACAATGAGTCTATCTGCTGAAAATTTGGCGTAATGCCCGGTCAGAAGAGCTTCTGCCCCAATGTTTTTTGCGTATTCTGCCAGCAAGCCGAATTTGATCATGGGGTTGCATAATACGCAGGGATTGGGGGTTTTGCCGGAGCGGTAGACTTCAAAACAATTTTTCAAAACTTTTTCTTCAAAAGCTTTTGCTCCATTGATGAAAACGTGGTCGATCCCCAGCTGTTCGGCGGTCTTTTTTACAATAGTCTGATCTTCGGAGCCGCATCCCCACGCTGCACGCCAATCATCTTCGGCAGGAGCGAGGTCCAGCGTGGCGCCCACGACCTGACACCCCGCCTGTTTTGCCAACAGCGCCGCTGCGCAGGAGTCCACCCCGCCGGAAAGCGCAACTACAACTTTTTTGCCAGCGTATCTCATTATTTTATCTCAAGGAAAGTAGCGATTTCTGTCAGGCATTCGCAATCATTTTCGCGAACTGCCACTATATCTTCCAGACGGATGCCGCCCCATTCCGGGTAGTATACCCCCGGTTCAACAGTCACTACTTCGCCAGCTTGCAGCAGATGTTCGACTTTGCGGGAAAGCCGGGGCTCTTCGTGGATCTCCAAGCCGACTCCATGGCCCAATCCGTGGAAAAATCCATAAAAACCTTTTTCGCTGCTGCCGGTGGGAAACCCCAGTTCGGTCAGACGCTTCAGGGCGTGATCGTAAGGTACAGATCCGGCAATGCCGGATCGCACCATGGCTTTGCACTCATCCCGGACAATTCTTACTGCTTCAAACGCCTTTTTTACGATTTCCGGAGCTTTGCCTTTTACTACGGTGCGGGTCAGGTCGCCATAGTAACCCGTGGCGTTCATGCGCGGAAAAACATCTATAACAATGGGGCTGTTGGCATAAAGCACTCCTTCGCCGCGGCAATGGGGCATACTGCTCTGGGTGCCGCCGGCGGCAATGGTACCGGCGCCGACAGCATCGTGGGCAGCAAGGGTGCTGTCGATGATACTGCGGAGTTTTTCGCTGGTAAAAGGTTTTCTTTCGTAGATCAAACTGCCGTCATTGGCAATGGAAGACCCGGCAATGGCTGCAAACGCGTTCATCATGGCAAGTTCGTTTACACGCATGGCATCTTTTATACAGTTGATTTCGTAACTGTCTTTGACCGCCCGGGCGGGGAAAAAGCTTTTTCCGGAAACTTTGCACGTTATATTTGCTGCATGCAGTTGTGCCGCCAAGCCTGCCGGAAAGTCGTATGGTATGCGGAATTCAGCAATGTTGTATGCTTCTTGCAAGCGGCCGATAAGTTCCACGGCTTTGCATGGCGGACCGAATTCGTTTTGATTGCGGACCGTAAGATATTCCGGAGCATTGGCGCAAGCGCGATCGTATTCCAGATCCGAAACGATGGCGATTTTTTCTTCCGGCAGCCCCAGATAAATAAAGTTGTCCGGCAAGTTCAAACGGGTTATATAAAGCATATCGGCGCAATGTTCGCCGGAGGCCACGATCAAATCAGCAGAAAAATCACTCATTTAGTTATATTCTTTCATTTGCAAAAGTTGATATTGTGTAATATTGTATTACAATACGCAAAAAAAACAAAATTACAAGGTGAAATTATGAATATTCTTGAGCAAATAATGATTTTTGGCGGTATTGCAGTTGCCGGTTACCTGATCGGGTCGATCCCCTGCGGCTTTATTATCGGCAAACTTAAAGGCATCGATATACGCACTGTCGGCTCCGGCAATATCGGGGCAACCAATGTGACCCGGGCGGTAAGCCCGCTGGCGGGCAAGATATGTTTTGCGCTGGATTTCTGCAAAGGTCTGCTGCCGGTGCTGGCGTTGAAAATGCTGGTCGGCAAGGGGATCGTGCCGGTTCCGGCATGGGGGTTGGGCGAACTTGCCATGATCTTTGCGGTGGTGCTGGGGCATATGTTTACCTGTTTTCTCGGCTTCAAAGGCGGCAAAGGTATTGCCACGGCAGTCGGCGGTGTGGCGGCGATCGCAACTTTGCCGGCGGTGGCGGCATTTCTGACCTGGCTGGTGATTTTTAAAATATCAGGCTATGTATCGCTGGGCAGCATATTGGGTGCGGTTTCGCTGCCGGTCTGGTGTGTGGTGCTGGCTTTGCTCAAAGTATCGGCATTTCCCGGTTATGCAGTAATAATCTTTTTTGCTCTGCTTGCGGTTGTAGCAATATGGACGCACCGCAGCAACATCAGGCGATTGCTGGACGGTACAGAAAACAGTTTCAAGAAAAAGTGATCTATGGAGCAGGAAAAATTACGCAGTTTGCTCTCTCTGCTGGATGACCCCAGCGACAATATCGCCGTCAGCGTAATGGGCGAACTGTTGAAAAACGATGAAAATTTGCTGCCCTTCCTGGCTGAATTGCAGGAAGCAGATAATAAATTGCTCCGCAAACGGGTACAGCAGCTGGAAACTATCATAACCTTGCGGCAGCGGCGCCGGAATTTTCTGGACCGGCTGCAAGAGGAGCCGCTGGATGTTTTTGAGTGCCTTATAGAGCTGCATTTGCTGTTTTTTGACCGCGATACCCCGGAAATGCTGTGGGATATGCTCCGGACATTTATGCAAGTAGCCGAAAATAATGCCATCAAAAATATTTCCGAACTGGGTGCTTTTATGGCACGCAACGGCTTTGCGCTGCCGCCGGTGGAAGAACGGCTGGATCCGGAAAATTTTTGTATCGGGCCTATTCTGGAGGATCGTCTTGGCTCGGATATAATGCTTTGTACTCTTGCTTTGCTCGCCGGGATCGAAGCCGGGTTGCAGCTGGGCTTGGTACGGGTCGCAGGCAGATTTGCGGTGATCGATATATCCGGTGCAATGATCTCGCCGGAAAACGACTGGCTGCCGGATCAGGCAAGCAAGCTGGAACGGGGGGATTTCTGGAACGATCCGCGTGCGGTGCTGCGTTATGCGTCGCTGATGCTTTTTCTTCATGCGGTATTCAGCGATAACTTCCGCTATGTGCATACCATTGCCCACACGCTGACCGGCTCCGGCGACGATCAGCTGCTGGATTTTTTGCCTTATCCATATAATGGAAAGAAATTACAAGTGTAATCAAACAATAATAAAAGGAGTGCTTTTTTATGAGTGCAAACATCTTGTTGGCATCGGCTCCCGGCGGCAGTCTGGGGGTGATCGGTTTGATCGTATTGCTGGTTATCGCAGTATTGGTCATTGGTTTGATAATCTACATGATCCCGGTACGGCACTGGATAGCTGCAATGTTTTCCGGCGTGCCGGTGGGGATTTTTACTTTGGTGGGTATGCGTTTGCGCCGGGTGCCTCCGGCATTGATCGTAGATGCACTTATTCAGGTACGCAAAGCGGGGATCGATGTTCGCGCTGATACGCTGGAAGCACACTATCTTGCCGGCGGAGATGTGTCACGGGTGGTGGCAGCTCTGGTTGCGGCAGATAAAGCCAATATGGATCTTTCAATACAGCGGGCAACCGCCATCGATCTTGCCGGTCGGGATGTGCTGGAAGCTGTGAAAATGAGCGTCAACCCCAAGGTTATCGAAACTCCTGAAGTTGCCGCGGTTGCCAAAGATGGTATCCAGGTCAAAGCTATTGCCCGGGTAACAGTGCGCACCAACCTTGACCGTTTGATCGGCGGCGCCGGTGAAGAGACCATTCTTGCCCGGGTGGGCGAGGGGATCGTTACGACTATCGGTTCCACCGAGCACCACAAAAAAGTGTTGGAAAATCCCGATCAGATCTCTAAAACCGTGCTTGCCAAGGGGTTGGATTCGGGTACTGCCTTTGAGATACTTTCTATTGATATAGCCGACGTGAATATTGGCAAAAATATCGGCGCCCAGCTGCAAACCGATCAAGCCAATGCCGATAAAAATATCGCTCAAGCCAAAGCCGAAGAACGCCGCGCCATGGCAGTCGCCAGCGAGCAGGAAATGAAAGCTCGTATCAGCGAAATGCGCGCCCAGGTCATTGCCATGGAAGCCCAGGTGCCGCTGGCGCTGGCGCAAGCCTTCCGCGAAGGCAAGTACGAAAACAAAAATGCGTAAGCTGTTATCTGTATGGAGATGTATTCGATGAATTTTTCAGTAAATAATATTCTTATGGCAAATGCCGCTTCATTTGATATGACTGCCGCGGCTTTGGTCGCAATTTTGATAATCCTGATCGCAGTGCTGGTGCTGTTTGTGGTCGTGATCCCCATACCGCTCTGGATCGCTGCGGTGTTTTCGGGAGTGCGTATAAGCGTGTTCTCGCTGGTGGGTATGCGTTTGCGCCGGGTACCGCCGGCGGTGATCCTCAATGCTATGATCCAAAGCAAAAAAGCCGGACTTGAAGTCGACTCCCAGTCGCTGGAAGCTCATTATCTGGCAGGCGGTAACGTCTTCCGGGTGGTTCATGCGTTGGTGGCGGCGGATAAAGCGGCTATAACCCTTTCGTTTCAGCGGGCAACCGCTATTGACCTGGCGGGGCGGAACGTGCTGGAGGCTGTGAAAATGAGTGTCAACCCCAAGGTTATTGAAACTCCTTGCGTGACTGCTATGGCAAAAAACGGTATTCAGCTGCAGGCGATCGCCCGGGTGACGCTGCGTGCCAATATCGACCGTCTGGTGGGCGGTGCAGGGGAAGAAACGGTACTTGCCCGGGTGGGCGAGGGTATCGTTACGACCATCGGTTCGGCAGAAAGTCACACCGACATATTGGAAAATCCCGACCGCATTTCCAAAACCGTACTTGCCAAAGGTCTGGACTCCGGTACAGCCTTTGAGATCCTTTCCATCGACATAGCAGATGTGGATGTAGGCAAAAATATCGGTGCCGAACTGCAGATGGCGCAAGCCAATGCCGACAAAGATATTGCCCAGGCCAAAGCCGAAGAGCGCCGTGCCATGGCGATCGCCGCCGAGCAGGAAATGAAGGCAAAGATCCGGGAAATGGAAGCCAATCTGGTGCAGGCGGAGTCCGAAGTGCCTATGGCTATATCCGAAGCTCTTGCCAGCGGCAAACTTTCTATTCTTGATTATTACAAGATGAAGAATGTCATTGCCGATACCGACATGCGTCAAGCCATTGCCGGAAATGACAAACAGCGTAAATAAACCAAATCAGATGGTGGGTTTATGGAAGACCTTATAACCATAATCATTATCGTTATCGGTGTGGCAATAAAGATTTTCGGTGCCATAAAGAAGCGAGCTCCGGCGCCGGAAAGTAGCGATACGCCGCCGGTGAGCTGGGAAGAGTTTCTCGACGAAGTGGAAAATAATCCCGAATTGCGGGAAGCCGTTGAGTCTGACCCGGAATTGCAGCAGGGCTATGAGGCAGCCAGACTTCAGCAGCAAAGGCAAGCCGAAGCATTGCAGAAAGCTCAAGCCGAAAAGGACGCCGCTTTGCTGGAACAGCAGCGCGTTATTGCCGAAATGGCCGCCCGGGCGCAAGCAGCCAATCTCTCAAGTATGGCAGAAGAAAGCTCGATCATTTATACTCAAAACGGGGAAGGATCTGATGGCCGTAATGAGGAAAACAATGATCCGGCGGATTGGGCAGAATTGATCCGCTGCAACCGTACCGAAGCGGTCGTTATCAGCGAGATACTGGCACCGCCCGCCGCGCTGCGTTAAACGGTTTGTATTGACAAAAATCTCTTTGTTTGACAACTTCAAGCAAGGAGATTTTTTTATGTATAGACCCGAAGAAATTTTACTGATGCAGCGCGAGGCCGAAGAATTATCTTTGAAATACCCCGCGCAATTCATGCTTTTAAGCTGCGAAGAGCTTGCGCAAATCGTCAACGGCTACGGTCCCGACCACTGGCACGAAAAATTACGCAAAGCAGTGAGCTGGATCTTCCGCAAATATCCAACCCCGGCGGCGATCCACGATGTCCGTTACGAGTTTTCTGACGGCAGTGAACTGACCCGAAAAGCTGCCGACGCAGAATTTGCAGCTAATCTGCTTTTGGTTTGGCAAGCCCGTTACGGTATCACCCGCTGGATAAATCCTGCAGCATGGTACGGGTATTGGAAGATCAATACCGCGGCGGCATTGACTTGCAAATTCGGCAAAAGCGCATGGCGCGACGCCTGCTGCCGCCGGAAAAGGAGCTGCGAAAATGAGTGAAAGCTGGATGCAGATAATCAGTGCCGCCGTACTGGGCTGGGTGGCTTGGGAATTACGGCAGCTGCGGCGCGATATAAATTCCCGGGTGCATTATCATGACTGCGACCGCCGCATGTGCGATATGAATCGCCGGCTGGAACGGTTGGAAAAATATCTGGAATAGGGGATTTTCCCAATTCACCCGCAACACTCCGGTATAAATCTGCATAAGCTCTTTACTGGCGCAACTTTCTAAAAATCCATACGCTGCAGGACTGGACTTTTAGAAAGCTGCGCTGTATTGCCATAAGCAGCCCCGGATGTATTTTTTTGCAGGAAAAGGGCTTTTTTTTCTTGCAAAAATCTTTCTTATGCGATATATTTATTCTGTTTATTATTGAGCAAGAAACACGCAGGATATTTTCAACTGTCCGGCAGGAACATAAGGCGTAATTTTCTATGGGTGGATTTTTTGGCGTAGCTGGCAAAAATAACTGTATCGGCGATCTTTTTTATGGAACAGACTACCATTCGCATTTGGGCACCAAGTTTGGCGGTATGGCGGTCATGAATGACTCCGGTAAT
>JAFVQX010000028.1 GCA_017504585.1 Lentisphaeria bacterium | reverse complement strand
TCACGCTTGCTTTGTCAAAAGCAAGCTCTTCACATCTTCACCCGCCGCAGGCGGACTTCACGCAGTCAGCAGAACGCTGACTGCACTAATAGATGGCGGCTGTCCAACAGGTCGGACAAGTCGGACGGGTCGGACAGGTCGGACGGGCATTGCCGCCAATTGTTGCGACAGTGGGCGTGTGGCAAGTGGGGGGCATTACCCAGCGCGTTGCCAGCAGGAGCGGCGCGTCTACCGGCTGCAGCGGGCTTTGCCCGCTTCCCATACCCTCCCATACTTTCTCATACTTTCCCATAATCTGTCGCGCGGCAAACAGGCGCTCGCCTTACGACGTTATATCGTATGCCGATATAAGAATCTGCCGCCCTTTCAGGGCTGATCGGTGGAGGGGGGGGGCGTTACCCGGGTTATTTTTCCAGAATTTTATCTATTTCTTTATAGCCTATGGGGTTATAGGCATAGTGCCCCATATCGGGTACACCGGTAAGAGTCTTTTCTTTATTATCTGTGCAATGGTTGAACGCCGCAAAAACGTGGGCGGCGTGGGTATCGTAAAGCCCTACTGAAATGTGCAAGGGGCAGCTGATGCGGCGCATCATAAAAGCTCCGTCCACATAGTCAAACTTTTTGGCAATCGCTGTAATATCCTTTTTCTGGCGGAAATCGCTGGTGTAGGGGTTGGGCCAGGCGGATTCCACTTTGTTGCGGATGGTGTATTCGGCACTGCCCACCATGGCGGGAATGGTGGGTACCGCCAGAGTTACACGCTTATCCAGCGCCGCCGCAGCCAGAGTCTGTGCCCCGCCCTGACTGCCGCCGTAAACGATCAGATCTTTGCCGTTCCATTCGGGGAGAGTCCGCACATATTCCAAGGCTCGCAAGGCACGCAAAAACATGAATTTGAACATTTCAAACCGCTTTTCAGCAGTTTGTTTGTAGGGGTTGCGTGCCGGATCATTTAATATATCGTCGTAAAACTTTTTGCCCTGCCGGTTGGGCAGACCATGGGCGTTGATATCCAGCGTTATGCCGCCGGGTTTGACGATGGCGAC
Organism: Lentisphaeria bacterium; assembly: GCA_017504585.1. GTDB lineage: Bacteria > Verrucomicrobiota > Lentisphaeria > Victivallales > Victivallaceae > SIG78. Next base: position 16,842 of record JAFVQX010000028.1, on the reverse strand, counting down.
AGCAGAGCGGACTCCGGCACCGTGATAATGTACGATTGCCGGATATTTGCGGGATTTGTCTTTGGGTATGGTAATGATGCCCGAAACCGGAGCCGGGCCCACGCAGGAAAGTTTTATATCGTAGATCTCATAATCCTTATGAGCCAGAGCTTTGGACTCTACAGCGACCTTTTCCAGCACTTTAAGGGGCACTTTGGCAAGTTCGGCTTTCTGATGATCCCAGAACTCATCGAAGTCGGCGGGTTCCTGCCGATGAATACGCTGTTTATCCGGGTCGGCAAAAAATCCGATACCATGTCTGCGGATCCTGTTTCTGGAATTGCGGGGATTTTTGAGCATGATTTCAGCTTCGGGGTTTTTCCTGCTTTTTATTTTGCAAGCCGCATAAGCTCTGCCCGGCTCTTTACGGGCAATGCTCCAGACAAATTCTTTATCAGCTGGCTGTCGGAAATGCTTTTTTTCTTCGCCGTCGGAATGACAGACTATACTTAAATAAAGGTCATCGTCGGCAATGGGTTTGCCATCTTTCAATGCCTGAAGTTTCAGCGTAACAGTTTCGCCGCATTTTACGATGCCGTCAGAACCGGCGGTGGAAGAAGTTTTGATTTCGTAGCCGTAAGCGATGCTCACCAGCGCCGCCGCCAGAAGAGTGGTAAAGAATTTTTTCATAGCTGTCTCCTTATTTTATCTTTAATGCTGTTTTCAATACTGGTAATACATGTTCATACATCCGGAAAAATCCCAGATCGTTGGGGTGGGTTCCGTCGACCGTGCAACTGTCGCGTAAATCACCGGCAAAAAGCGTTTCGCCATCTACAAAATAGACATTTTTATCGCCGGAAGCAACTGCATTTTCATAGGTTTTACGGATGACTGCCCGCCGGGCATTATCCGGCTGGTTGTTGCGGAAATTGCATCTTGAAAGAATGATGATCGGCAGTTCCGGCTGCATGGAGCGGATTATTTTGAAAAACTTTTCGTGGGTTTTCTGCAAATGTTTTACCGTTGGAGCATTGTGGTCGTAATCGTAAACAAAACACGCCATCTTGAGCTTGCCGATAACTTTTGCCATGGCTTCTTCGCCCCTTGCCGAACCCGAAAAACCCAGATTTATCTGGGGAGCATCCACCGCCCGGCAGAGCATGGATGTATAGTTATTGCCGGGGCGGGAGGCACAGCCGCCCTGGGTGATGCTGCTGCCGTAAAAGAGTACCGGATCGCTTATCCGGTGGGGGGTGGGGGCTTGTATGGTGCTGTTTTTCTCGATGCCCACTTCCAGACTTTCCACTCCGCCGTACAGCGGCAGATTTATCAGCCAATCCCGCATTTGCCGATCAGGATTTTTGCCGATAAGGGCGTGGATGGATTTTTCGCCTGCCTTGGGCATGATGGTTTTCTGATAAATGAGTTTGCCGTTGTAAGCTGCGTAAGAGTCAAACCCGGCACTGCCCGCCCGGGTCATGTGGCTCATATCATAAGAATAAGCAAGTTTGGCCCGGATAACGATGTTGGGCGAATCGGTGCGGAACCTTACGCAGGCTCCTGATGTGTGATTGGCAAGAAACACCACACCTTTATTGACTTCCCGGGCAGTCAGCGTGCGGAGGATCCGGTAAAAATCCCCCTTGTTTTCCTGCATAAAAGCCAATCCCTCAAGGGCAATGGGGGCTGATTTTACATTGTAATAAGCACCGTCAAATCTGCCTATACCTTTGATTTTGAAATTACGGTCTATGGAGCTTATATCAACAGTTTTTTTGATATTTTCTGCTCCACAGAGTCCCGTAACGCCCAACAGCAGCAATGCTAACAATCTACGCATGACTTTGCCTTGCCTCAACCGATATTTGCTCCGCTGGGGATGTCGCCTTCCACCGTTACCAGTGCAAGTTTCTTGCCGCTCTTGGCTGCCAGAAGCATACCGGCAGATTCCACGCCCCGGATCACGGCGGGCTTGAGATTGGCTACGATCACGATGGTTTTGCCCACCATTTCTTCGGGAGTGTAATATTGAGCCACCCCGGCGACCAGCGGACGCTTTTCGCTGCCGACTTCGATGGAGAGTTTCAGGAGTTTATCAGCACCTTCCACGCGTTCAGCAGTAAGAACTTTGGCGGTCTTGAGCTTGATTTTGGCAAAATCAGTTATTTCCACCAGTTCTTCAGGAGCTACCACATTTGCCGGTTTTTCGGCTTTCTTTTCTTTGGCAGGCTTCTGACAGGCGGCGGGGTCTTCAACTTGTATACGCATAAACAATCCGCCCCGATCCAGCACGGTACTGCCGGAGAGGATATTCTTTTTGTCGTGCAAAGCCTCCAGCGTGGCGGGCAATCCGGGGTCCATACCCAGCATATCCCGCAGCTCTTTCATCTTGTTGGGCATTACGGGGTCCAGCAATACTGCCACCCGGCGCATAGCTTCGGCGGCGGTGTAAACCACTGTTTCCAAACGCTCGATGTTGCCGGTTTTTGCCAAAGTCCACGGGGCGGCGGCTTCAAAGTATTTATTGCCCAGCCGCACCACATCCATAACTGCCGATATGCCGCTGTCCAGAGCCAGAGTGCTCAAGCTCTTTTCCATAACTTCCAACGCCTTGTCGGCCGCTGCAAGCAGTTCGTTATCTTCGGCAAGCATTTCGTGGGGCGCGGGTATGGTGCCGTTACAGTTGCGCAGAGCCATTTTCAGCACCCGGCTGGCAAGGTTGCCCAAATCGTTGGCAAGGTCGGTATTGTAGCGGTTGATAAAACTTTCTTCGGTAAAACTTGCATCATTGCCGGGGCTCATTTCCGCCATCAGATAGTAGCGGAACGCATCCACGCCGCAGCGTTCGATCATATCCATGGGGTTGACCACATTGCCCAGACTTTTGCTCATTTTGGTTTTGCCGGTGAGCCACCAGCCGTGAGCAAAAATGGTTTTGGGCAACGGCAGATCCATGGCTTTGAGCATGGTCGTCCAGTAAACAGTGTGGGTAGTAAGAATATCTTTGCCGATAAGCTGGCAGCTGGCGGGCCACCACTTGGCAAACTCTGCATCGTCCTGCAGATAGCCCACGCCGGAGAGGTAGTTCAACAGGGCATCGAACCACACATAGCAGACATAATCTTTATCGAAAGGCAGCTCAATACCCCACGCCAGACGGGATTTGGGGCGGGAGATGCACAAATCTTCCAGCTCCCGGCGCAAAAAGCCCAGCGTTTCGTTGGCACGGAACTTCGGCAGAATAAAGTCCGGATGAGTTTCGATGTATTCAATGAGCCAATCCTGATATTTGCTCATGCGGAAAAAGTAGTTGCTTTCCACGATTTCGCTGACTTCCCGGCCGCAATCGGGGCATTTGCCATCCACCAGATCTTTTTCGGTAAAAAAGCGTTCGCAGCCCACGCAATACCAGCCGGTGTATTCGGCACGGTAGATGAGGTCACGGTCGTAAAGATTTTGCAAGACCTTCTGCACCACGGTTTTGTGGTATTCGTCGGTTGTGCGGATAAAGCGGTCGTTGGTAATGCCCAACACATCCCAGAGTTCTTTGAACCGCACCACCGTTTCGTCGCAATGCTGCTTGCAATCCATGTTGTTCTTTTCGGCAGCTTTCTGCACCTTCTGACCATGCTCATCGGTACCGGTCAGAAAGAAAGTCGCATCCCCCGCAGAACGGTGAAAGCGGGAAAGTACATCCGCTAAAACAGTAGTATAAGCATGCCCGATATGGGGCTTGTCATTTACATAGTAAATGGGCGTAGTAGTATAAAACTTTTTATCCATAGATAATGTCCTTTCTTTTGTTTGAACATGGGCAGGTACTTGAGGAGGGGAAAAAGACCTTTTGCTGGATCGGTCCTTTTTCCCTGACTCAACTTGTCCCGCCATAGCCTTGGCGACGGCGGAACTCCACCCCTTTTTCCCAAACCTTTTACCGGCATTTATCTTTTGCACAGCAAAAAGATAAATGCCCTTAAAATTTTGAAAATGTTTTTACCCATCGCATTGGGAACAGAGCGTTTAAATAAACTTATCTATAACTTAACACAATTTTTTATTATTGCAATATCCGTTTGGCATGTTATATTACCAAAAAACAGATTTTTTAGGTAATGTTTCATATTTTGTGAAACTGAAGTGTTAAATTATATCATCTATGATTATAAAAAACCACGCAAGTTATGATTTGTCAAAGTCGACAAAACATAGCGAGCCATCGGTGGATACAGCGTGAGGCAAGGTCGAGTTTTGCAATGCCCTGCCCGAGGGAGTGTACCTTTGTACTCGACCGAGGTGCGGGGTTGCAGCAAGGCTCGAGATTGCCCGCGATGTGCCACCGTACTTCGATTTTTCACAAAAGTTTTTAATAGAAGGAGCAGTTATGAGTAGAAAATCCTTGCCTGAACGCAAAGATATACCTTTGGAACTTACTTGGGATCTTACTTTGATCTATCCAGACAGTGATGCCTGGGAAAAAGATTTTATTTGTTTGGATGAGCTGGTAAAAGGTTTCAATGCTTACCGGGGCAAACTCTCCGAAAGTGCCGTAATATTGAACGATGCCATCGCCGCCTTGGACAACATGGAGCGGCTTCTGGAAAAACTCTACACCTACGCCCACTTGAAGCACGACGAAGATACCGCCGAACCCGCCGCCAAATCTCTGGAAAACCGGGCTTCCGGCAAAGCGGCGGCGATCTCGGCGGAGTGTGCATGGTTCGAGCCGGAACTGCTGGCGATAGATGATAAAAAAATGCAAAGTATGCTCTCCGAAAAAGTTCTTGCGTTCTACAAACCCTCCATCGAAGAACTCCTGCGGGCAAAAAAACATACTTTAAGCGAAAAAGAAGAACGCATTTTAGGTGCTTTATCCGATGTATTATCTTCCCCGGCAGAAATTTACGAAAGTTTGACCGATGCCGATTTGCGCTTCCCCACAGTTCGCCGGGAAAATAAAGATAAAGTGGAGCTGACCAGCGGCAACTATATAAAGTTTCTGGAAAGCTCTGACCGCAAAGTGCGTAAACACGCCTTCAAAGCCATGTTCAGCAGCTACAAAAACATCATCAACAGTTGTGCTTCCACCATGGATGGCACGGTCAAAAAGCATGTGGTTTCCGCCCGCTTGCGTAATTACCCCAGTGCGTTGGATAAAGCTCTTTTTGCCGACGAACTGCCCCGGGAACTTTACACAAATTTGATCGAAAGCGTCCACCGGCACATACCGGAACTTACCGAATACCTCAAGTTCCGCAAAAAGAAGCTCAAGCTCAAAAAACTTGATATGTATGACCTTTACACGCCGCTTGCCAAACGCGACGAGCATGTTTACACCTATAAAGAAGCACAGGAAACGGTGCTGAAAGCCTTTGAAGTCATGGGCGAAGAATATGTCGCCACCGTAAAGCGTGCCTTTGCCGAACGCTGGGTGGATGTTATGGAGTGCCGCCGGAAGCGTTCAGGAGCTTACTCCAGCGGCTGTTATGATACTGTGCCTTATCTCCTGCTCAATTTCAACGGCACATTGAATGATGTCTTTACGCTTGCTCATGAATTGGGGCACAGTATGCACAGCTATTTTTCCCACAAACATCAGGAATACCACTACGCAAGCTATCCGATTTTTGCCGCGGAAATAGCTTCCACCACCAACGAGCTGCTGCTGCACGACTATCTGATGAAAAAGTATGCCGACGACCCGGCAATGCAGTCCACCTTGCTGGTGCATCTGATCGACGAAGTGCGGGCGTGTATCTACCGCCAGACCATGTTTGCGGAGTTTGAGCTTGATATCCATGAACTCCGGGAAAAAGATGTGCCGCTGACTGCCGATTTATTGTGCGAAAACTACTATAAGCTCAACGACAAATATTACGGCGGTGCTGTCAAAGCCGACGACCTTATCAGGTACGAATGGGCAAGGATCCCCCACTTTTACTACAACTTTTATGTTTTCAAATACGCCACCGGTTTATCGGCGGCCATGAAATTCGCCGCCAACATCCTCTCCGGCGACGCAAGTTTGAAAGAAAAATATTACTCTTTCCTGAAAGCCGGCGACAGCAAAAATGTTCTGGAAATATTGAAAGATGCCGGCGTGGACTTTATCAACTACCCGGTGGTGGACGATGCCCTCAAAGATTTCGGCAAACTGGTCAAACAGCTTAAAAAGGTGTTGTAAAATGTACGAAGAACTTTATGAACTGCTCAAAGCCGGCAACTTGCGTCTGGCGGTCGCCGAATCCTGCACCGGGGGGCTGGTCAGTGCGGCAATAACCGATATACCGGGGATCTCTCAAGTTTACGCCGGGAGCATCACCAGTTACGAAAATGCGGTCAAAGAGCATTTGCTCAAAGTCCCCGCCGAAGTGCTGGCAACGGTGGGTGCCGTCAGCGAAGAGTGTGCAAAGTTTATGGCTGTGGGCGTTGCCCAAGCCATGGAGTGCGATGTAGCGATTTCCACCACCGGCATAGCGGGCCCCACCGGAGCAGTGCCGGGCAAACCGGTGGGCACTGTGTGCATAGGCTACTACATAAAAGGCAAGGTTTTTACCGAAACCAACCACTTTACCGGCGACCGCAGCCAGGTGCGTAACTCCGCAGTAAAAAGAGCCTTGACCCATTTGCAGGAATTGCTGACTGCATGAAATATATCGCAGGGCAAACGCCTGCTTGCCGCGCGATAGATTATGGGAAAGTATGAGAAAGTATGGGAGAGTATGGGGAGCGGGCAAAGCCCGCTGCAGCCGGTAGACGCGCCGCTCCGGCGAGCTATACGCTGGGTAATGCTCCCACTTGCCACACGCACATTATCGTAACAATTGGCGGCAATGCCCGTCCGACCTGTCCGACTTGTCCGACCAGTCCGACAGCCGCCACACAAACTATCGCAACAGTTGGCGGCACGATAAACCCGTTACTTCCCGTTATTTACCGTTATACTCCGTTCTGCCGCCATCAACCGTATTGCCCGCTTGCCACGGCGTAGTGTAACGAAGCCGGGCGTATGCGGCGAAAGGCGGCATTTGCTGCCCACGCGCACAACGCCATGGCAAGCAATATTGCGAGCAGCTGGCGAGTTTTGGCAAGACGATCCCTGAAGGAGTGTACCTTCGTACTCGATCCGGCTTCGTTACACTACGCCGTGACAAGCCGAACGGTTCGCCGCTACACAACGCCATGGCAAGCAATATTGCGAGGAAAGGTCGCGTTTTGCAAGGCGAACAAGAGAGGGAGCATACCTTTGTATGTGACCGAACGGTTCGCCGCAGCAAGGCGCGAGATTTCCCGCAAGATTGCTTGCCTCAAGTATGGTATTCGGCGTTGATCTTTACATATTCGTAGGAGACGTCGCTGGTCCAGACCCAATACTCACCCTTGCCCTGGTTGAGATGCACTTTTACCGTAAACTCTCTATTTTGCAGGATTTGAGCAAGATCTTTTTCGGGAGTTCCGGCATCTCCGCCCTTGCTGACCACGATCTTGTCGTCGTAAAATACATCGACTTTATCGGGATCGAACTTGACCCCGGCATAACCCAATGCGGCAACGATGCGTCCCCAGTTGGGGTCGCATCCGAACCATGCGGTTTTGCACAAGAGGCTGTTGGCGACGGCTTCGGCAAGGCGTTTGGCACTTTCGGTATCCGGAGCACCATCGACTTCGACAGCAACGAATTTGGTGGCACCTTCGCCATCCATTACCTGCTTGCGGGCAAGGTTCTGCATCAGGGCAAGCAAAGCGGCTTTGAAAATATCGGCAGCGGCAGAATTTTCCTCCAGAGTTACGCCGGAATCGCCATTGGCAAAGATCACGCAACTGTCGTTGGTGCTCATGTCGCCATCAACGGTGATGCGGTTGAAGCTGTTGTCGGCATTGTCGGCAAGGAGTTTTTCCAGAAGAGCATTGTCGCACTTAACATCGGTGGTGATGCAGCAGATCATGGTGGCGTGAGGAGCAACAGTCATGTGCGGGTCGATCATACCCACGCCCTTGCAGATGGCACCGATGGTAACGGTTTTGCCATTGATTTCCACAGAAACGGCAGCCGCTTTGGGCACAGTATCGGTGGTCATGATGGCTTGTGCCGCCTGATTTCCCCCGTCGGCAGCAAGACCGCTGACTGCAAGTTTGATGCCTTTTTCGATAATATCCATGGGCATCTGTACGCCGATGCGGCCGGTGGAGGCTACCAAAACGCTTTCGGGGGCGATGTTCAATCCGGCGGCAGTCAAGGCACACATCTTTTCGGCATTGGCAAGACCGGAAGTTCCGGTACAGGCGTTGGCGTTGCCGGAGTTGATGATAAAGGCTTGAGCAGCGGCAGAAGAGCGCACCTTTTTCTGACAAACTCTTACGGGAGCGGCGGCAAATACGCAACTGGTGAAGACCCCGGCAAAGTTGGCGGGTTTTTCGGCAAAAACCAGTGCCATATCCGGATTGCCGGATTTTTTCAGTCCGCAGGTTATACCGCTTGCCTTGAATCCGGGCACGCTGGTAACGGAACCATTTTCAATAAATTTGATCTCACTCATCTATTTTACCTCCAAAAGTGGCTTTGACATTTATGGCAATACCGCCCCGTGGACGGAACAAGCCCACAACTTCGGCTTTGCGGGGATTGCATGCTTCAACAATATCTTTAAGGATCCGGTTCACCGACTCTTCGTGGAAAGTGGGGGTGTTGCGGAAACTGAACAAATAGAGTTTAAGCGACTTGCTTTCGATACACCGTTTATCGGCAATATATCTTATAATGATGTGCCCGAAATCGGGCTGACCGGTCACGGGACACAAGCTGGTGTATTCCGGACAGTCAAAGGTGATGATGTAGTCGTTTTCGGGATAAAGATTTTCAAAGGTCTCCAACCGGGCATCTTCCGGCTTTTGCGGATAACGCCTTTCGTTGGCGCTCAAAAGGGTCAACCCCTTGAGCCGGTCGCTGTTTTTATTGTCGTTCATAAAAATTCCTTTGCATAATGTTTTAGCGTTCTTGCAGTAAATATAGCACTAAAACAGAGAAAAAACAGCCCCGGAAGGCTTTTTTTTGCCGAAAGTTGCAAAAAATGGGTATTTTGCTCTTGCTTTTTTTCAATATGGTGTTTATATTGTAGGCGTGATTATTTTATAAAAATGCCCGCAACAGGCTTTTGTGCCTTCGAAGCGGGATCAAACAAGGAATGTTGATGATGAAAAAAACTTTTAAATTGCTTTTGGTTGTGTGCATGCTGGCAATGGTTACTGCTCCTGCGGCAGCTTATGATGATTACGACAGCTCCGGGCCGCTGACCAAACTGGGTCGGGGTATTGCCAATGTGGCGTTCGGGCCGCTGGAACTTTTGAAACAACCCTATGATGTAAATCAGAACATGGGCGCGATCCCCGGCATTACCTATGGTGTGCTGCGCGGCGTCTGCTTTACTGTGGCGCGCATCTGCGTTGGAGTGACCGACATCATCACTTTCCCGATGCCGCTGCCCGGATGCACCGATGACCCGGAAGATTACGGCTGGGGCTATGGGCCGTTGATGCGTCCGGCATGGGTGATGGATCTGGAACACAATCCGTGGGGATTTTTCTACGACAACACGGTGGTTACCAACTGATAACACACCGCAGGAAAAACAGGGGCTGCTGCCAAACCTCGTAAAAGGTTGCAATGCCCCTGTTTTTTTTATTAATTTTTATTTGCTGTCGAAAAAATCCGCAAGCTTGAATTCAGATAACAGCAGTAGAAAATATCGCATCTGAAACACTGTATCTATTTTATATAAAATAAATTCCGGTGAAAGTTTTTGGAAAATGGGGTTCCGCCGACGCCCCAGGCTATGGCGGGACAAGGTGGGGAAGAGAACCTTTTTTCAAGGCTCTGTTCCCAATACGGGTAGGTCAGTAAAAATCTTTATGATCAACTTTTGTATTGGAACTTTTTAAAACTTGAATGGCATTTATCTATTTGCAAAGCAAATAGATAAATGCCGGTAAAAGGTTTGGAAAAAGGGGGTCCCTTATTGGGAAGAGAACCTTTTTTCAAAAAGGTTTCTTCCCCACAAAACAGTTTTGCAGCAGCCATTTTCTGTGCAGATGCCGCGCCGGGCAAAACCCGGCATATAGCTTGCGCGCAAACTTAACAAGCGTGCGCCGTCAGGTGTATTCAGCGTCAAAGATTTTCGTCGTTGGCACGCATTTTGTTGATGGTGCCGGTGGTGGAAAAACCGTTGACGAAGGGTATAAAGAGTATTTCGCTGTTATTTTCCTGCAGCGCCTGGCGTTCACCGGGGTCGAGGGTTTCCACGGTGTAATCTCCGCCCTTTACATAAACATCCGGCGCCAGTGCCGACAGTTCGGCGGTACAGCGCTGGGAGTCAAAGATCACCGCCGCATCCACCGCTGCCAGACCGCACAGCACAAATGCCCGCGAATACTCATCATTCAGCGGCCGGGAGGGTCCTTTGAGCGCCCGCACCGAATTATCCGAGTTGACCAGCACCAGCAGTGCGTCTGCCGCCCGCCGGGCGCTGTCCAGATACTCCACATGCCCCTGATGCAGCAAATCAAAACAGCCGTTGGTGATCGCCAGCCGGATGCCCTGACGGCGCAAAGTTTCGCGCCACTCCAGGGCGTCGGCAAGGCTCATGATTTTATCGCCGGGGTAGACTAATTTTTCGGTTTCGATCATAAAATAAATCCTTGCGATCAATGCTGCAATGTCAGCAGAAATTCAATATTGGAGCGCATCTTTTTGAGCTTGCCTACCAGAAGTTCCATAGCTTCTGCCGCCGGCACGCCATTCATGGCGCGGCGCAGGATCCACAACTTGGCGAGTTCGTCCTTGTGCAGCAAAAGCTCTTCTTTGCGGGTGCCGGAAAGCTCGATATTGATCGCCGGGTAGACCCGTTTATCTGCCAGCGAGCGATCCAGATGCAGTTCCATATTGCCGGTGCCTTTGAATTCTTCAAAGATCACATCGTCCATACGGCTGCCGGTGTCGATCAGCGCTGTGGCGATAATGGTCAGACTGCCCTTGCCTTCGATGTTTCGTGCCGCACCGAAAAAGCGTTTGGGTTTGTGCAAAGCGTTGGCATCCACCCCGCCGGTCAGGATCTTGCCGCTGTGGGGCTGCAAAGTGTTGTATGCCCGTGCCAGACGGGTGATACTGTCCAGCAAAATCACCACATGTTCGCCGTATTCCACCATGCGTTTGGCTTTTTCGATGACCATTTCGGCGACTTGCACATGGCGTTCCGGCGGTTCGTCGAAGGTACTGCTGACAACTTCGGCATCCACACAGCGCTCCATATCGGTAACTTCTTCGGGGCGCTCGTCGATCAGCAGCACGATCAATTTCACATCGTCGTTGTTTTTGCGGATGCTGTTGGCGACTTTCTGCATCAAAACAGTTTTGCCGGTACGGGGCGGAGCCACGATCAGACCGCGCTGACCGCGCCCGATGGGAGTCACCAGATCCACCACGCGGGTGGAGAGTTCGTTGGGGTCATTTTCCAACACCAGCCGCTGGGTGGGGAAGTAGGGGGTCAGGCTGTTGAACGGAATGATATGCTTTTTGCGTTCCGGCACATCGTTGTTGATGGTTTCCACCTTGAGCATGGCAAAAAAGCGTTCTTTTTCCCGGGGGGTACGGATCTGACCGGCTACAAAGTCCCCGGTTTTGAGGGCAAAGCGCTTGATCTGCGACGGACTCAAGTAAATATCTTCGCTGCAAGGCAGATAGTTGTAATTTGCAGAGCGCAGGAAGCCGAAACCTTCGGGCAGAACTTCCAGATAGCCGCAGCCGTACATCTGACCGCTCTTTTCCGCATTGGCTTTGAGAATGGCAAAAACCAGTTCGTGTTTTTCCAGCGCGCCCACACCTTCAATGCCCAGATCTTCCGCCATCTTGGAGAGTTCGGGCATATCTTTGGCCTGCAGCTCCGCAATATTGATGGATGGAGCTATATAATCGCGCTGGAACTGCTGACCGGGATTTTGATTGGGATTGACATTTACTGCCGCTTCGCCGTTGCCGTTGCTGTTGTTATTGGCGTTATTGCAATTATTGCTGTAATTGCCGTTGCGGCGGTTGTTGTTGCGGTTATTGTAATTACCGTTGCCGTTGCTGTTGTAATTGCCGTTGCGGCGGTAATTATTCTGCATTTCGGGGTAGTTATCGCTGTAATCGGTGCAGTCGGCAAATTCGCGTTCGCGCTCGCGGTTCAAGGCGGCTTCGTATTCATCGGCTTCGTTGCGGGGGCGGTCAGCGCGGGCGTAATTTTCGTCGTAAGGAGTCCGCTCGCGCCGGTAATTGTTCCGCTGATTGTTGTTGTTATTGCGCCGGTTGTTATTGCTGTAATTGCGCCGGAAAGCGTTTTCGCCGCCGGCGTGATTTTCTTCGGCAGCAGTTGTTTCGGGAGCCGCCGGAGCCGCGTTTTCGGTCGGAGCCGCCGGGATTACCGGAGCCGCCGGGGTTGCTGCTTCGGGGGCAACCGGGGCAACTTCGGCCACGGCGGGCGCTTCGGGGGCTTCTTCGGCAATTACACGGCGTTTCCGGGGCGCGCGGGCAGGTTTTTCCGGAGCAGCTTCCGGAGCAGAGTTTTCTGCCGGTGCAGCATTTTCAACAGACGCACCGGGTGCGGCGGCTTCGGCTTCCGGAGCAACCGCCGCTTTTTTCGGCGGACGGCCGCGGCGTTTGGGAGCGGGTTTTTCCGCATTATCAGCGGTTGGAGCAATAGGGAAAAGTTCGTTTTCGGTGTTTGTGTTTGCCATAAAATCTCCTTGGCATTTGATATTGAGTATTATTGTGTCTTCTGAATTGTTTGCAATTTTCGGGCGATAAGCTTGACTTGGGCTTCCAGCTCTTCCATGCTGCCGGTATTGATTATGCCGTAATCCGCGGCAGCAAGTTTTTTATCCGGATCCCACTGCATACGCTCCCGCCGGGAACACTCCGCGTGATCCCATCCCCGCCGGGCAAGGCGGCTGCGGCGCAAAGCAAAAGGACTCCAGATGCAAATGATCTTATCGCACAGATGCTGCAGATTTTTTTCAAAAAGCAGCGGTATTTCCACAACAGTTATCTCTGGACGGTTCCGGAGTTTTTCCAATTCTTCAAAAAGATAGGGCGCGATCAGATTTTCCAGCCATTTCAGGTCATTTTCGTCGCGGAAAACTATATTGCCCAGCTTTTTCCGGTCAATGCCGCCTGAACCGTCATCCACCGACGGCCAGCGCTCCAGCACCAGGCGGGCCCCTTCTGTTGTGTGATAAAAACCATGGCAGATCCTGTCGGCATCGGCAATGGTAAAACCGCAGTTGGCAAATGCCGCCAACGCGGCGCTTTTGCCGCATCCGATACCGCCGGTCAAAGCAATGAACATAATTCTATTATCTCGTTAAGCAAAGGTATTTCCCGAAACTTCATCTGCAGAAAAGTCCCGCCAACCACAAAGGTTTACAGCCATAACAACAGCAAGTTTTCCGGAAGAATACGTCAGTAAAATAACCATTTTCAAGACCAGACAAAAAGTCCATGCAACGATTTTTGGGGAACTTTTTTCTTGAGTCTTATTGTAAGACAGCAAAACTGTCAACGAAGTTGCTTATATACTATACAACAAAAAAGCATTTTTTGCAAATAAACAGCATTTTTTTATGCCGTAAACACTCTCATATATCTGTCGGCAGGGTGATTTTGGGATTGGGCAGGCTGTGGAACACCACTTTGACTTTGCCCCCGGCTTGAGCAAAAAGCGCCGCATCGTCGGTTATCAGCAAACTTTCGCGCGAGCCATCGAGCAGACTTTTGTCCAGCTCCGCCAAAGCCCGGCAGTAGGCTCTGCGATCAAAAACCTGGGGCGTGGCAACATTGGCCAGCCGGGCGCGGATCAGATTTTCCGCGATCAAACCATTTTCATCCAGCCGCTTGACCGTATCCACCGGCATCGCACCGGGAACAGCTCCGCCAAACTCTTTTGCCGCCGAGCATAATTCCTGTAAAAGCTCCACCGTTGCCAGCGGCCGGGCGGCGTCATGGATAGCCACCTGCTCCAGATCGCCGGGCAGCGCGGCGACCCCATTGGCGACCGATGCCAGCCTTGTAGCGCCGCCTGTTACCCACTTTATGGAGTTGCCGGGCAAATATTTTCCGGCAATATTCCGCATATTTTCCAGCTCGGCAGCGGGGGCGGCAACCACCATATTGCCGGGGGCCAGCACCGGCAGAAAAGTCGACAACGCATGGATCATCAGCGGCTTGCCCTGATAATCCACCAAAAGTTTATTCACCGTTTTGCTGAAGCGTGAACCGCTGCCGCCGGCGGCAATGACCATACCAAGTTTTTCAAATAACATAATCAAATCCTCTCATGACTAAACTATATATCCACAAATGTTTTTATGCAAATAATTAAGTAATATTGAGAGGTAATTTCAAAAGTCATTCAAGACAAAGGCAAAGAGCAAAACCACAGCACAGGATAAGGTAGTTTGAGGTGGCTACCTGAAAGGTAACCGCCGAAAACACTCCTTGTGCTGGGCGAAGGTTGTGCCTTTGACGACTTTTGAGGAGTTTTGAAATTACCTCTTGGCTAAAAAACAACTTTTTAGCAAATTTGATTTGCTTTTTCGGCTTATATGCTTATAGTTTCTCTAAAGCCTTAAAAAAATCTTAAATAAACAAGGTGAAAATTATGTTTATTGATTGTCATGTCCACGCTGTGGAAGAAGCTCCATGCCCCAGACCCAACGATGGTTTGCAGCCCATTTCCACTCCTGAACAACTCATCGAAGTCTACGATAAAAATGAGATCGAAAAAGCCGTGATCCTGCCTATTGGTTCGCCGGACAGCACCAACTTTGTGCAGAGCAACGAAGAAATGCTCCGTATGGTCAGACGCTATCCCGACCGTTTTATACCCTTCTGCAACCTCGATCCGCGCTCCATGCTCAACAGCCCGGAAGCTCCTCTGGAATATGTGCTCAAATATTACCGGGACAAAGGCTGCAAAGGCATTGGCGAAATTACCGTGAACCTGCCCATGGATGACCCCCGGGTGGAAAACCTCTTTGCCGCTGCCGAGGCCGCCGGTCTGGCGCTGACGTTCCACCTTGCCAACCGCATCGGCAAAACCTACGGTCTGGAGGTGGATAAAGGTCTGGGCAAGCTGGAAAAGGCTTTGCAGAAATTCCCCAAATTGAAGTTTTTCGGCCACAGTCAGGTCTTCTGGTCAGAAATTTCTGACGACGATGCCCCCCGGGGCGGCTATCCCAAAGGCCGGGTGGTGGAACCCGGCGCCATCACCCGTTTGATGCGCAAATATCCTAATTTGTACGGCGATTTGTCAGCCGGCAGCGGCTGGAACGCTCTGGCGCGGGACGAAGAACACGCCGCAAAATTCCTGAATGAATTTCAGGACAGACTCATGTTCGGTACCGACATTTGCGCGCCCGCAACTTCCGACCTCTGTTTGTATTTGATCCCGCTTTTGAAAAAGTTGCGGGACGAAAAACGCATCAGCGAAGAAGTTTTCAACAAAGTCGCCAGAGAAAACATCATCCGCATCCTGGATCTGTAAAAAAGCAAAGTGACGGATCCTATCCCGTCACTTTTGCAACTGCTTGATAATAAAGATAAAACTATCCGTCACTTTAATAAATAATGAGGTAAAAATGTTTATTGACTGTCATGTTCACGCCATCGAAACCCGTACTTGCCCCTATCCGGCAGACGGCAAACAGCTTATTTCCACGCCGGAAGATCTGCTGCCGATTTACGACAAAGTCGGCATCGAAAAAGGCGTGATCCTGCCCATTGGTTCGCCGGACAGCACCCACTTTGTGCAGAGCAACGAAGAAATGCTCCGCATGGTCGCCAAATACCCCGACCGCTTTATACCGTTTTGCAACGTTGACCCCCGCTGTTTGTATAACTCCGGCAGTGCGCCGCTGGAATATGTGCTCAAATACTACAAAGATCTGGGCTGCAAAGGCGTGGGCGAAGTTACCGCCAATCTGGATATGGACGACCCCCGGGTGCAGAATTTGTTTCAGGCTGCCGACAACTGCGGGATCGCCCTTACCTTTCACCTTTCTCCCCAATGCGGCAACACCTATGGTTTGATCGAAGATATGGGCTTGAAAAAGCTGGAAAAGGCTTTGCAGAAGTTCCATAAAGTCAAATTCTTCGGCCACAGTCAGGCATTCTGGGCGGAAATGGCTGCCAATCCCACCGTGGAACAGCGCAACGGCTACCCCAAAGGCAAGGTCGAAGAAGAGGGCGCCATTGCCAAACTTATGCGCAAATACCCCAATCTGTACGGCGACATTTCTGCCGGCAGCGGTTATCACGCTCTGGAGCGGGACGAAGAATACGCCATAAAGTTCCTTAACGAGTTTCAGGATCGGCTCATGTTCGGTACCGACATCTGCCAGCCCCACAAAGCCAGCACCCCGCTGGCGTTTTACCTTATGAAACTGCGGGACGAAAAGAAGATCTCCGAAGCAGTCTTCAACAAAGTCGCCAGAGAAAATATCATCAGAATTCTGGATCTCTGAAAAAATGACGGGAAAGGGGGGGCAAAACTGTTTTGTGGGGAAGAAACCTTTTTGAAAAAAGGTTCTCTTCCCCACGCCCCATTTTCCAAAAACTTTCACCGGAATTGCTTTTATTACTTGTAATAAAAGCAATTCCAATTTATTTTATATAAAAGAGATACAACGTTTTACCTGCAATAATTTTTATTGTTGTTGTATAGAGGTGATTTCAAAAGTCATTCAAAACAAAGGCAAAGAGCAAAACCACAGCACAGGATAAGGTAGTTTGAGGTGGCTACCTGACTTGTCCACCATAGCTTTATGCGACGGTGG